>CAZKTK010000067.1:0-10872 GCA_964555535.1 uncultured Rhodospirillaceae bacterium | reverse complement strand
GGTCAAACCGGCTCCAATTAACCGCGACACGCTCTAGCAGGCTGCTGAAATACTATTTTGCGCACTCGGAATTGTGTTGCACCGGGCGGTTGGGAAAACCCAACCTCAAATACATCAATGGATTACAAGATCGGCATTTCCGCATTTCTTTCCGAGTTAGCCGAAATCCGCCTCTGGGCGTGACTTTTTCAGCAGCCTGCTAGCGCTCGATCAGTTCGATCTTGTAGCCGTCGGGGTCTTCGACGAAGGCGATGACGGTCGAGCCGTGCTTCATCGGTCCGGGCTCACGAACCACCTTGCCTCCGGCTTCGCTGAGCGCCTTGCAGGTGCCATAGATATCGGGCACGCCAAGGGCCACATGGCCGTAGCCGCTGCCGAGGTCGTAAGGGTCCTCCTGATCCCAATTATGGGTCAGTTCGATCACGGCATGGCTGTCCTCAGGACCATAGCCGACGAAGGCAAGCGTAAATCGGCCGCTCGGGAAATCGTTCTTGCGCAGCAGCTGCATACCCAACAGGCGGGTATAGAAATCGATCGACGCATCCAGGTCTTTGACCCGAATCATCGTGTGCAGCATGCGCGGTTGTATGCCTTCAGCCATTATCTGTCTCCTGTTGGGTCGTTCGCGCGGCAATGACATCGAGTACGGCGCGCGCGGCGCTATCGCTGGGGGTGGCGTTGGCGCCAAGCAGGACCAGCGCCTTGTCCAAAGCGGCAATTTGCGTCTCGCGCGCCACGGGATCAACCAGTAATTTCCCGGCCGCTGCCGCGATGGCATCCGCTGTGCAATCCTCTTGGATGAGTTCCGGAATGGCACCCTCTTCCAATGCCAGATTGACCAGGCTGACATAGGGAATGTGCACCAGCCGCCTGGCAATCCAGATGGTGAGCGGCGCCATGCGATAGCACACCACCATCGGCGTTCGCGTCGCCGCCAGCTCCACGGATACGGTGCCGGACGCGGCGATGGCTGCATCGGCAGCGGCAAACGCATCGGCGCGTTCAGCCGCATCCGCAATGGAAACAGGAACGGGCCAGCCCTCCGTCGCTACCGCTACGGCAGAGGCGGTGGCGGGCACCGTGGCGACGACGGCCTGCAATCCCTCGATACGGCGGGCAAGCTGCTCAAGCGCCGCACCGAACACTGGCAGGAGACGGCGAATCTCGCCCTGGCGGCTTCCCGGCAGAACGGCCAGGAGCGGCACATCGGTGGGAATACGATGCCGTTCGCGAAAGGCCGGGCCGTCGCTGGCAGGCGGCTCCGCCACCGCCGGATGGCCGACGAACGTACAGGCAAGCCCGTGACGCTCAAAATAGGGTGGCTCCCACGGCAGCAGCGTCAACAGGTGGTCATAGAGTGCAGCCACGCGGACAGCCCGGCCCGGCCGCCACGCCCACACGCTGGGCGCCACGTAATGGACCAGGCGGATACCGCTTCCCTTCAGCCGTTTGGCCAGGCGGAAGCAAAACCCGGGCGCATCGATGGTTACCACCACATCCGGGGCCAAATCACGGATGGCGCGCTCGGTCTCCGCGATCCGACGCAGCAATTGCGGCGCCCGCGGCAACACCTCGACAAGCCCCATGACGGACAATTCCTGCATGGGAAACTGGCTTTGCAATCCGGCCGCACTCATGGCCTCACCGCCTATGCCGGCAAAGCGAACACTGCCATCGGTCATTTCACTGAGTGCCGTCATCAATCGGCCGCCGAGAAGGTCGCCGGACGGCTCACCGGCAACGAGATAGACGAGCGGTCCGTCCGCGACGCTCACGCCGATGCGTCGATGCCGACTATGAACAGGCCGGCATCGTTGGCCAGTTGCACCACCTTCGCCCTGTCGATCACCAGCGTTGCGCCTGCCTCGACCGCAATACCGGCAAGACCGCCGGCAATCGCACCCTCGACCGTCTTCGGGCCGATGGTGGGCATATCGACACGCCTGTCCTGGCCGGGCTTGCAGCACTTGACCAGGACGCCGCCGCCACCGTCACGCTTCAGCTCCCGGCAGCGCGCCAGCATGGCATCGGTCCCCTCCACAGCCTCGACCGCGAGAACGATACCCTGCTGTACAACGGCCGCCTGACCGACATCCACATCTCCTAGCGCCCGTACGACAGCGACACCGCGTGCGATATCGGCTTCGCTGCCCTTGGCCGGCCTGGGTCCGGCAATAGCGCCAACCGGGACCAGCAGATCCGGCAGAACATCGTGCGCGCCGACAACGCGAAAGCCTTCGCCTTCCAACTCGGCAAGAACGGTGCTTAGTATGGCGTCATCCCCCTGCCCGGCCGCCATGAGCTTGGGCAGCATGGTCATGCCGCGCCAATCGGGACGCAGAGAGGAAAGGGATGGCCGCGCGATATGGCCCGCCAGCACCAACTCGTCCGCGCCGGCTTTCTTTAGCGCATCGATCGTGCCGCCGACCGCAGCGAGCCTCTGCCAAGTATGGTTGACGCCCTGCACGGTCGATTGGTCCGTTATGCCCTCAAAGGCGATAACGTGAACGGACCGTTCCGCTCCCTGACAGGCCTCGACAATCTGCCTCGGCAAGGGCCCGCCCCCTGCCAGCACGCCCAACATGTGTCAGGCCGCACGGTCGAGGTTGGGCTGGCAAATGGCGCGCGAGCTGTCGGAGCGAATGAATTCCACGATATCCATGACCGGCGCGACGCTGCCGAACTCCTCGGCCACATCGTCGATGCGCTCTGCCATGGTTCCTTCCTCGGCAAACAGCAGGCGGTATGCCTTGCGCAAATCATGGATCACATCGCGGGAGAATCCGCGGCGCTTCAGGCCGACGATGTTCAGGCCCGACAGATAGGCTCGGTTGCCCATGACCGAACCATAGGGAATGACGTCGGTTTCGACGCCACTCATACCACCGATCATGGCGTGGCGACCGATGCGGGCAAACTGATGCACGGCACTCATGCCGCCCAAGACCGCGAAGTCGTCGATCTGGACGTGCCCGCCAAGGGTCGCATTATTGGCCATGATAACGCCGTCGCCGACAAGGCAATCATGCGCCACGTGAACACCGACCATGAGCAGGCAACGATCGCCGATACGGGTGAGCATTCCCCCGCCCTCGGTGCCGGGGTTGATGGTGACATGCTCGCGCATCACCGTGTCCGCGCCTATTTCCAGGCGTGACGGCTCGCCGTGATATTTCAAGTCCTGCGGACGATGGCCGATGGACGCGAAAGGAAACGCCCGAGAACGAGGGCCGATTTCGGTTCTGCCGGCGACGACGACGTGAGATATAAGCTCCACGCCTTCGCCAAGCTGCACCTCCGAACCGACGATGCAATACGGCCCAATGACGGCACCATCACCGACCTCCGCGCCCGGCTCGACGATCGCAGTGGCATGAACATTTACGGACACTGTGACACTTCCTCTTCTCCGCTCAGGATTCGTCCATGATCATGGCTGCAATCATTGCCTCGGCAACCAATGTTTCCCCGACCGTGGCACGGCAGGCGAACTTCCAGACATTGCGGCGATTCTGCAGGCGTTCGACCGTAACATGCATGCTGTCTCCAGGCACGACGGGTTTGCGAAAACGCGCGCCGTCAATGCTCATGAAATAGACCAGCTTGCCCTCGGAATCAGGTCCCAGCGTTGCCACCACGAGCAGAGCCGCGGTCTGCGCCATGGACTCGATAATCAATACGCCCGGCATGACCGGCGCGCCCGGAAAATGCCCGGTAAAATGAGGCTCGTTGACCGTTACGTTCTTGAGGCCGGTTGCCTTTGTCCCTGGCACCAGTTCGACGATCCTATCCACCAGCAGGAAAGGATAGCGGTGTGGGATCATCTCCATGATCCGCGCAACTTCGATCACAGCGCCCGGAACCGTCTCCATGTCGTCCACGCCTTACCCCCCTTTCCGTCCAGTGGTTCTGCCCAGCTTTGCCACCGCTGCCATCGAGCGGCGCCACTCGCGTACCGGCTGCGCGGGAATGCCACCCATCGTGGCCCCTGCCGGAATATCCCGTGCCACCCCGGATTTCGCGGCGATGGTCGCGCCGGCCCCGATCTTGAGGTGACCGGCAATGCCGACCTGCCCGGCCATCACGGCAAACGCACCGATCTCCGTGCTGCCGGAGATACCAACCTGGGCGACGACGACACAGCCCGGACCGAGGTGCACGTTGTGGCCGATTTGGACCAAATTGTCGATCTTGCAGCCGGCACCGATCAGTGTATCAGGGCCGGCTCCGCGATCAATTGCACTATTGGCCCCGATCTCGACATCGTCTTCGATCACGACCCGCCCAAGCTGGGGGACCTTTTCATGACCCTCCGCCGACATGGCAAAACCGTAGCCGTCCTGGCCGATGCATACACCGGGATGCAGGATGACACGATTGCCGATCAGGCAATGGCTGAGCGAGGCCGAGGCGCCGATATCGCACTCGTCGCCGATTTCCACGTTCTTGCCTATGACCGCATTGGCACGCACCCGGCAGCCTTGGCCAAGCCGCGCCCCGGCATGGATCACAGCGCCCGGGTCCACCTGGCAGCCCGGCCCGAGCACCGCGCCATCTGCAACATGACTGCCCGGTGCAATGCCCGGTTCCTCGACCTTCACCAGGGGATGAAACGTGCTCGCCACCTTGGCGTAGGCGCGATAGGGCTCGTCGACGACAAGCAACATCGCATCCTTCGGCGCCCGCGCGCGCACGGTTTCAGAGATTATGATTGCCCCGGCAGAGGAGTTCGCAAGCGCTTCGAGGTATTTGCGGTTCTCGAAAAAGCTCACATGCTCCGGGCCGGCACTATCGAGCGGCGCAACATCGACGAACTGCCGGCTTGCATCGCCGCCTTCGGGCATGGCTGCGCCGGTAATCTCCACCAGCTCGGCAAGCCCGAGCGGGTTGGCCTGAGAGAAAAAGCGCGGATCGGCCATCAGGCAGGCGCCCGCCGCCCGGCTATTCGGCCGGCGGCGTGGTCGGGACCGAAAGCACCTCGGCATTGAGCTCCGCCAAAGCCTGCTCGGAGAACTCAAGCCCTTTCGAGACCAGCAACAATTGGGATTTGTCCAACACCAGACCAAGCTGCAGCTGATCGGCAATGCGAGCGACGATCTTGAGCGCTTCGACCTGCACCCGCTGCATGCCATAGGCTAGCGTTTCGTCAAGCTGACGATTACGTTCGCCAACCTCCCGCTGCAGCGCCTCGACCGACCTTGCAAACTCACGCTCACGCTCAGCGAAAGCTTCCGGCGACAGAATCGTCCGCTGGCGCTCAAGCTCCTGCTGCTGTTCGCGCAAGGCATTTTCTCGCGCACCGATCTCTTCACGGTACTGTGCCTGCCGGGCCTCGATTTCGGCCCGCACCTTCTGCGCCGCGACGGACTCGCGCAGGATGTGCTGCAGGTCGACCACACCGATGCGCGGCGTGCGGTCGTCCTCCTGAGCCGAGGCGGGATTGACGGCGAGCAACAGAATCGCAACCGCAACAAAGGATGCGCCAAGTCGCGCAGCGAAGTTCCGTGTCATAGTGAGCTTCCCGAATTGATAGGGCATGTGTGCAAGGATCGACCCGGTTCTCAGAAGAACGAGCCGAAGCCGAAGCTGAGGATCTCGGTATCGTCGAAGGATTCCTTGAGCACGGCCTTGGCGATGTCGATACGAACCGGACCGAATGGCGAGGCCCAGGACGCACCAACTCCCATGGTCATGCGCAGCGATCCCGTGTCGCTGACGTCAGCGGTTACGTTATCCACCTCGGTCAAAGAACCTGCAATGGAAAATACCCTACCTTTGATGCCGAGTTCGTTCGGCAGGCCGATGGGGAACGCCAGCTCAACGGTACCTTTGTAGAGCAGATTGCCGCCGACAGCGGCGTCGCTCGTAAGGTCTCGCGGACCGACACCCGAGGGAGCGAAACCACGGAAACTGTTGCCGCCGAGGAAGAAGCGCTCGCCAATCTCGATATCATCGCCGGTGGTTGGCATGACATAGCCGATCTCGGCCAAGGTCGATGCCGTCAGGTCGTCCCAAAACGTGTAGTAGTAGCCGACACCCACCGAGGATGAGACATAGTTCTTGTCCCCGCCGAGCCCTGCCAGCGATGTCGACAGGCGCGCATTGGTAACCATCGGTCGGCTCGAGATTGTTGTCGCGGCGGTCGTACATCAAGCTTTGATCAACGCGCGAGATGAGATTCTTACCCGCCTGCTGCCTCACCGTAAACGAGGCATCGCTGCCGGCAATGATCTCTTCGTTCGCCAAGGTGTAGCGCACCGTTTGCGTCAGGTACTCGGACAGCGGATAACCCGCACGCAAGGCGAAGCCCATATCCTCTTTGTCGAATGCGCTGTTCTGAAACTCGCGTTCACGCCGAAAGATATCGAATCCCGCAGCAAAGTCCCGATTGAGGAAATACGGCTCCGTGAAGCTGAGATCGATGTCCTGGGTGACGCCGGAGATAAGGAACTGAAGGGACAGGTCCTGACCGCGGCCAAGCAGATTGCGCTCGCGGATGCCAACCGTACCCGTGGGACCGTCAGTGGACGAGAAACCGCCGCCAAAGGTCACCTCGCCGGTCGATTGCTCCTCGACACCCACCGTCACCACGGCCTGATCGGGCGCATCGCCCGCCTGATCGTTGATATCGACGCGGGAGAAGAAGCCGAGGTTCTGGATCAATGTCCGCGAACGCCGGATACGGGCGGAATTGAACGCGTCGCCCTCGGCGAGCCGGATGTTGCGGCGAATGATGCGGTCGAGCGTGCGCACGTTGCCGGTAATGTCGATGCGCTGGACATAGACCCTTTCGCCCTCGCGAATGTGATAATCGACATCGATGGTGAGATCGTCACGCTGGCGCACCACGTCAGGCTGAATATCGACGAAAGCGAAACCCTGGCTGCCGATCGCGTCGGTCAGCTCCTCAATGGTCTCCTCCACGGCCTCGGCGTTGTACCAGTCGTCGGTTTCCGTTCCGACATCGTCCGCAATGGTCTCGACCTCGAAACCCGGCAGCTCATTGACCAGATTTATGTTGCCGAAGCGATACCGATCCCCTTCCTCGATGGTGAAGGTGACGAAGAAATTGCTGCGGTCCGGCGCCAGCTCGGCGACCGCGCCTGTAACGCGGAAATCGGCAAAGCCCTCTTTGAGATAGAAGCGCCTGAGCAGCTCGCGGTCGAAGCTGAGCCGGTCCGGGTCGTAGGAATCGTTGCTGCCGAAAAAGCGCCACCAGCGGGTCTGCTTCGTCTGGATCGCCTCCCGCAGGGTCGAATCGCTGAAATTCTTGTTGCCGATGAACACGATGCGCTGAACGCCAGTCAGCGGTCCCTCGTTGATCTCGAAGACCAAATCGACACGGTTCTGGGCCTGCTGGATGACTTTCGGCTCGATGGTGGCGGCGAAGCGGCCGCTGCGGCGATAGACCTCGCGCAGGCGGGCCACGTCGTTCTGCACGCGAGTGCGCGTATAGACCGTGCGCGGGCGCAGTTGCACCTCGCTCGACAGCACATCGTCCTTGATGCGGCGATTGCCTTCGAAGGCGAGCCGGTTGATGATCGGGTTCTCGATCACCCTCACGACCAGGGCGCTGCCTTCGCGCGCCAAGGTCACGTCGGCGAACAATCCCGTGGCAAAAAGGGATTTGAGCGATTCGTTTGCGCGGATGTTGTCGAAGCGGTCGCCGATGACCAGCTTCATGTACGAGATGACCGTGGCGTTCTCGATACGCTGGTTGCCTTCGACCCGGATGGCCCGAATGACATCGCCAGGATCCGTCGTCTGAGCCAGCGAAAGGCTGGCAAATCCGATCGAAACCGCACCCACCAGCCCCAACACAAAGGCTCGCCAGAAGCCTGGCCTGCTCCCCCTCCGCCGCATATGTCCTAGCCCACCAACCTACTGAAGAACTCAAGCACCGACGGCCGACTGAGATCGTTGACCGTAACCACCAGCATGAGTGTTACCACAAGCGCCAAGCCCACCATATACCCATATTCCTGGGCGCGCATGCTGAGCGGCCTGCCCCGCAATGCCTCGACGGAATAGAACGCCAGGTGGCCGCCATCGAGCAGCGGTATGGGGAAAAGATTGATCAAGCCCAGGGACGCCGACAGCAAGACGATAAAGTGCACGACGGCAAGGAAGCCGACCTCCGCACTCTTGCCGGACATCTGGGCGATCATGATCGGACCGCCGAGCTCGCTCGAATCTCGCTTGCCGGTGACAACCTCGCCCAAACCTTGCAGCGAACGGGCCACCAGGCTGTAGGTATCCGCCACCGCGGCAGGCACCGCCGCAATGGGCGACAGCTTCACATATTCCCGCGCCGCGACGCTGATACCGAGCCGGCCCACTTCATGGGTGTTGCCGAGGGAATCCTCATATTCGTGAACGCGCGGCGTGACGGGCAGCTGCACATGTTCGCCGGCCCGCTCGATGGTCATCATCATCTGCACGCCGGGCGAAAACATCACGATATCGCGCAACACCTCGAAGCGCTCGATTGCCTTGTCGTCGATGCCGACCACCCGATCACCAGGCTGAAAGCCGGCCTCGGCGGCCGCCGAGTCGGGCAACACGGTGTCCACCACCGCCGGGGTGTAGCCGCGCCCCACGAAGACAAACATGATGCTCAACAGCACGATCGACAGCAGGAAATTGGCCATCGGCCCCGCTGCGACGATCGCCGCGCGCTGGCCGAGAGACTTGTGATGAAAACAAACCGCCTTGTCCTCGGGGCTCATTTCCTTGGTTTCGGCGCCGGGATTGCTGATCACCGAGTCATCGCCGAAAAACCGAACATAGCCGCCAAGCGGGATCATGCTGACCTTCCAGCGCGTTCCGTGCTTGTCGTTGCGGCCAAACAGCTCGCGGCCGAACCCGACGGAGAAGACCTCAACCCGAACGCCGCACATTCTGGCCACCCAGTAATGGCCGAATTCGTGGACAAACACCACGACGGTCAGGACGATCAAGAATGCTAGGGCGGAATGGCCGAAGTCGGCTGCAATATCCATGGTCTACCGTTGTAACGCCGAAACCCGATTGAGCGCAAACGCCGTTAGTTACCGCTGACCAAGCCCTCGGCAACACGCCGCGCCGCACCGTCGATCGCAGCAACATCCTCAAGCGAGGACACGCTGCCAGGGTCGAGCGCTTCCAAAGTGCGTTCGACCGTGGCGATGATATCTAGGAAGCCGATACGCTCATTCAAGAACCCCTGCACGGCAACCTCGTTGGCAGCATTCATGGCGGTTGCGAAGCCGCCCGGACTGCGCAATGCGGCATTGGCCAGCCGCAGTGCGGGGAAACGCTCCTCATCCGGGGCTTCGAAGGACAGGTTCGCGATGGCGGCAAGGTCCAGACGCGGTACCGGCGCCGCCATGCGCCGCGGCCAGGCCAAGCTGTAGGCGATGGGTGTGCGCATGTCCGGCGAGCCAAGCTGGGCCAGCACGGAACCATCGCAATACGCCACCATGCTGTGCACCACCGACTGCGGGTGGATCAAAACCTCGATCTGCTCTGAGGCAATGGGGAAAAGGTGCAGGGCCTCTATCATTTCCAGGCCCTTGTTCATCATGGTCGCGGAATCGACCGATATCTTGGCGCCCATGTCCCAATTCGGGTGCGTCACAGCCTCTTGGGGCGTAGCCGCCGCCATCGCAGCCTTATCGGCGCTGCGAAACGGCCCGCCCGAAGCGGTGAGGATGATCTTCTCTATCCGCTCGGGCTGCTCGAAGTCGAATACCTGGAAGATGGCATTGTGCTCGGAATCGACCGGAAGCAGCCTTGCACCATGGCGCGCCACCTCGCCCAGCATGAGTTCGCCGGCGCAAACCAGACATTCCTTGTTTGCCAGCGCAACCGTGGCACCCCGGCGCACACTGGCGAGGGTGGGCGCCAGCCCGGCAGCACCGACGATTGCAGCCATGACACGCTCTGCCGGCATGGCCGCCGCCTCGAGCAATCCGCTGGCTCCCGCCGCGATGGCGATACCGGTACCGGCCAATGCATCCTTCAGGTCCGCGTATCGACTTTCATCGGCAATCACCGCCAAGCCTGGCCGCAAGCGTCGCGCCTGATCGGCAAGTTTCGCGACGTTGCGGTTCGCCGTGATCGCCTCGACCACATAGCGCTCGCGCTCCGCCTCGATCAGGCTGACCGTGCTGCATCCCACCGATCCTGTGGAACCGAGAATGGTGAGGCTCCGAGTGTCGCCGGCGCTTTCTACCGCCGCCATTACCATGACCGGGCCTCACTGTTCACGAGCAGCAACAAAAGCGCCAAGGCCGGCGTCGCGGTCATCATGCCGTCGACCCTGTCGAGCAAGCCGCCGTGGCCAGGTATCAAATTGCCAGCATCCTTCATGCCGCGCCGGCGCTTGAGCCAGGATTCGAACAGGTCGCCCGCCTGCGCCAGTGCAGCCAACCCGGCCGCCACAAGCCCTGCCATGATGGCCACTCCCAACGCATAGTACGAGGCGATGCCGAAGCCGACGATCGCCGCCGAGAGCATGCCGCCAAAGAGGCCTGCCCAGGTCTTTCCCGGGCTGACCCGCGGCGCCAGGCGGGGCCCGCCGATCAGACGGCCGAATGCATAGGCACCGCTATCCGTGGCCCAGACCACCAGCAACAGCCAGAATACCGCTTCCAGGCCGGTCTCAGGCTGCAGCCTCAGCCAGACCAGCGCCAGACAGGGCAAGCCGACATACAGCGGGCCAAGCGCCGATAACACACCGCCCGACCACACGATCAGGGCCAGTGCCAATACCAATGGCAACAAACCAAGCAAGGGTTCGCCCAGGATCATCAGGCCGATGGCGCCGATGACTGCTGCCGACACCGTCACGGCAGAGGAATCCGCCATCAAGCCTTGCCACTCACGGGC
>CAZKTK010000066.1:0-10880 GCA_964555535.1 uncultured Rhodospirillaceae bacterium | reverse complement strand
CAACTTCCTCGCAAACGCAGGATATGGTTCCGTCAAAACGTGAAACGCTCTAGGTCGTTTTCGGAATAGGCTTACGCGCGACAACGTGAGCGGACTGCGCCATGAGTCGATGGTCACCATTTTGCACAACCGTCAGCGGGGTCAAGGGTCTTGACCGGCCAATGGCCGGCGCTTCGCGCCCTTGACCCCGCTGACGGTTGTGCCACCGTTCACCATCGACACAGGGCGCTCCTTGCGCACCTCGATATCGCGGGTGGTTATTTCCTAGAATCCACATCCAAGTGCGCCAGCGATTTTATTACGGGGACACAATACCTATCTATACCCCTACGGTCGCCGTCGCCCTCGCTCGGCTTCGGGCCGGGGCGGCGCTTCTTGAGGGGGCGCTTGAGCGAGGCCTCGAGCCCTTCGACGAAGGCCGTCGAGCCGAGCGGGCGGCCGGTGCGTTCGTGCCGGCGGAGCGTCTCCACGGCCTCGTCGTCGTTGCCGTCTCCGCCGCCGGCGGCGAGAAGCTTGCGCCAACCGGCGGTGCCGCCGACCAGGTCGAGCAGGGGGCCTGCCGCCAGCGCGCCCTCGTCGCGGCCCGCCAGGTGGGCGCGGGCGCTCGACCAGCGCCAGTCGCGGGCGCGGGCGCAGAGCCCGGCGCGCACCGGGTTGCGCTCGACATAGCGCGCCGCCGCCAGCAGATGCGGCTCGTCGAGCGGGAAGGAGGCGAAGCGGCCCTGCCAGAGGAAGCCGCGCCAGCCCTCGCGAAAATTGATCCGCCGGGTATAGCGCCGATGCGCCTCGCCGAGCGCCGCCGCCAGGCCGTCCGCGGTCTCCGGCACCAGGATCAAATGCACATGATTAGGCATCAAACAATAGGCCCAGAGCGCCACGCGCTCCCGCGCCAGGCCCTCGCCCAGCAGCGCCAGATAGGCGGCGTAGTCGTCATCGCCGAAGAAGGTGTCCTGGCGGCGATTGCCCCGCTGGGTCACATGATGCGGAACCCCGGGCGCCACCACCCGTGCCAAACGTGCCATGCGCGGGAGTCTAGCGGGGGCGGGCGGCGGTGGCAATTCGGTATTATGTCCCCGGAACTGGGCCGGAACTACGGGCGGCGGAGACAATTAGGTATTATGTCCCCGGAACTCTTGAGTAGTACATCCACATGCGCACTCGGTTTATTTCATCGACATCCGTGCGGATTTCCAGCAAACCCCACGGTAACTGATAGATTGTTGACTTGGCGTCTACGCTTCTCAACCATTCCGCTAAAGACTCTTCGACCGTCGGGTAGGAGATTTCGAAGCCGACGAGATTACGGAAAATGCCCGTTCTAAACTGCCAGTGCGGTACGTATAGATCGAGGTCCAAATCGGAGAGGTCGCCATCTCCAGCGGACACGATCTGTAGGTTTGCATGTTGTGTTAACGATTTGATCGATTCGTGCACTATATCTAGAGGATCTGTTGCGCCACGGTCGAACCTCACGGAGCCCCACCAAGTCGCGATCGGCTGGAACGTTGAGATGCTAGTGGACTGAAATAATTCCCTGGTTCTGTCATTGCCGTTGAGCTTGACTCGAAGTCTGATGGGTTTCCGCCACTTCGCAATTTTCGTCTCCCCGTTTTGCTCCTCGGTTATGAGGGCTTGCACGAAAAACTTGGCTGTGCGTTTACGCTCAAAGTCCGCAGTGGCGACATCTTCAATCTGAACCTCATGCTCTAATTCTTGGTCTGGCTCGTGCGCCTCAGCTTCTTTGGACACGCCGCAGGTGATTGAGCCTGCGGCCGCCAGGAACATTGCTGCCGAGGCTGCGATTGTCATTTTGCATCGGCCCAGTGTCACAGTTCTATGCCTTTACCCATTGAGTCTTTCTGGCGTTGCCGCCTGCCCCCTCATCGCCTGCACCACCGCCTCCGCCCCGCCGAACGGCGCCACGACATCGACGATCACGCGGCGCTCGCCGGAGCGCCATTCCTCCGGCTTGAGGCGCATGGCCGGACGGGGGCCGGCCGGGGCGCTGTCGTGGCCCGCCTCGCCGCTCCCGAGCCCGAGCCGTTCCGCCACGGCGTCCGAGACCATGGCCCAGCTGGCGAAGGCCACCGGCTTGCCGTCCTTGTGGAAGAGGCGGAACTGCTTGTGCGCGATCGCCGGCAGCAGCCGCCAGTCGAGGTCCGCCAGGAACAGGTGCCGGTGCGCCTCCGACTTGCCCATCAGCCACACCGCGACGGCGGCGTCGATATCGGCGGGCGTGTCTGCCGAACTGTCACATGTCGCTGCCGCACTCGGCATGGTCGGCCTTGCTCCGTGCTCAAACCTGATGGGCCACAGGAGAGGGGCTTTCGCCTTGCGTGTTAATATGCGTTATCGCTCGACCATTGCGACGGCGCTCGACATCGCGTATTTCGTCAGCATCGGGTAGTTCCGGGGACACGCCGCTCAGTTGCCGCACTGAGAGGTAGATGCCACATCGAGGCCGCCGCGAAGCGCGGCGTGAGGTAACGACACGCAAAATCGCCCTACCCCTCCCGCCAGGCGCGCTCCTTCTCGTCCCAGGCCTCCAGGGCTTGCAAATCCGGCACCCAGGCGAGGCCGGTCTGGGCGTCGGAAGACACCGCGTCGGGCGTGACCACCACGTCGAGAAGCGCCGGGGCGTTGGCGAAGGCGCGGGCGATGGCGTCGGGCAGGTCCTCGGCCTTTTCCACGCGCTCGCCATGCATGCCGAAGGCGCGCGCCATGGCGGCGTGGTCGGAGAATTGCAGCCGGGTTCCCACCACCTTGCCATGGCTCACGGTCTGGTCGTGCACCTCGACCTGCCAGGCGGCGTTGTTGGCAACGGCGATGACCACGGGCGCCTTGTGACGAACGGCGGTGTCGATCTCCATGGCGTTGAAGCCGAAAGCGCCGTCGCCGGTGGCCACCAGCACTTTGCGCTCGGGGTATGCTAGCGCGGCGGCGATGCCGTAGGGCACGCCGATGCCGATGCAGCCGAAGGGGCCGGGGTCGAGCACCGTGGGTGCCGAGAGCGCGACGCGGGCGAAGCTGAGGAAGTCGCCGCCGTCGACGATGACGATGCTGTCGTCGTCGAGCTGGTCCTGAAGCGCGCCGAGCAGGCGGTTGGGGTGCATGTGCCCGTCGCTGCCGGGTGCGGCATTTGCCATGGTGTCTCTTAGCCTGGCAGCGCGCTCGGCGTGGCCGCTACGCAGGCCTGCGATCCAGTCCGCATCGACGGCGGAGTCCCGATTGCCGGCTGCCTCCAGCATGGCTGCCAGGGTGCGGGCGGGGCTGGCCAGAACCTCGACCGTACCGCGGCGGTTGTCGCGCAGCTCGCTTGCCACATCGGCGATGCGCAGGACTTTCGCTTCGCCGAAGATGGCAGGCGAGCCGTAGGCGAGCTGGAAGTCGAGGCGCTTGCCGACGGTCATCACCAGGTCGCAATCGCCCATGACGCGCCCGCGCATGGCGGCCACATTGGCGGGATGCTCGTCAGGCACCAGGCCGCGGCTCTCGCCGGTGTCGAGATAGGCGGCGCCGACACGGTCGAGCAGACGCACCAGCTCGGGCCCCGCATTACGCGCACCGCGGCCCGAGATCAGCAGCGGCCGGCGCGCCGACCACAGCAGGTCCACGGCGCGGGCCACCGCATCCGGGTCGGGATAGGTCTCGGTGCGGGGCTGTGCGGCGATGCGCTCCGCCATCTGCAAAGCCTCTGGGATCGGCGCCCGCAACGTGTCGGTGGGAAAGTCGAGGAAGGCCGGGCCCGGCTCGCCGCCTTCGCCGAGGGCGCGTGCCAGCGCCTCGTCGAGCTCGGCCGGCACCAGGGCGGGCTCGCGCACGGTCCGCGCATAGCGCGTGATGGAGCGCACCAGGGCGGGGTGGTCCATGTCCTGGAGCGCGCCGCGGTTCTCCTGCGGGCGCGGGCTCACGCCGGAAAGCACCAGCACCGGCGCGCGCGAGACATGGGCATTGGCGATGCCGGTTATGGCGTTGGTCAGGCCGGGGCCGGCGGTGGCCAGCGCCACGCCGATCTCGCCCGTGAGCTCCGCATGGGCCTGGGCCATGTGCACCGCCGCGCGCTCGTCGCGCACATCGATGATGGCGATGCCCTCATGGTCGAGGCGCATCCAGATCGGCATGATGTGACCGCCGCAGAGGGAGAAGACGCGCTTGACGCCGCGGGCCTTGAGGGTGCGCGCGATGTGGGCCGCGGCGCTGTTCCCCGCAATGCTCACGAGGTAAGCCCCGCATCTTCGCGCGCGGCGACATCGGCGGCCATCCAGTCGTCCTCGCCCTGGCCGGCATTGACCGCGCGGATCAGCCGGTCGCGCACCAGGCTGCCCATGGGCATGGGAACGCCGAGGCCATTGGCGGCATCGAGCACGAGCCCCATGTCCTTCAGCCCCAGCACCAGGCGCATGCCGGCGGGCTGGTAGACGCTCTTGGCAATCCCCGTGCCGTAGATCTTGTAGACCGGGCAGTCGAACAGGGTGTTGCTCATCAGATCGATGAAGGCCTCGCGGTCCACGCCGCCCTTTTCCGCGAGCGCGCAGGCCTCCGCCAGGGCCTCGATGGCGCTGCCGATCATGAAATTGCCGGCGAGTTTGACCACGTTGGCGGCGGCCGGTGCCTCGCCGAAATCGTCGACGCGGTGACTGAGCGGGTCGAGCAGCGGGCGAATCCTGGCCTTGGCGTCCGCCGGGCCGGACAGGGCGATGCCGAGCTTGCCGGCGGCGGCCGCGGGCGGGCGGCCGAAGACGGGCGCGCAGACATAGGCGGCGCCGGCCTCGGCATGAAGCTTTTCCATGCGTGTGGCGGTCTCGACGCCGACGGTGCTCAGCGATATGTGCACCCCGCCCGCGCCCAATGTTTCCAGAAAGCCATGCTCGCCGAGCGTCACCTCTTCGAGCGCCGCATCGTTGGCAACGATGGTAAAGACCACCCCGCCGGGTGCCACGGCAGCGGCCGGGCTGTCGGCTGCCCCGGCGCCGTCCGCAAGCAAGCCCGCCGCCTTATCGGGCGTGCGGTTGTAGACGGTTAGCGCATGGCCTGCCTCCAACAGGCGCCGTGCCATGGGCTCGCCCATCTTGCCCAATCCGATAAATGCAATGACTTCGGTCATGGATTTTTCCCGGCTATCGTGATCATGCTGCCACCATAGCCCAAAGAAGGGCCGCTTGAACCCGCCCGGCTGTCGATACACCTTGATGACCGGGCGCACGAGCGCATATCTTGGCGCTGAACAAGAACACATTCTGGAAAGGAGGGGTTGCCGACATGTCATCCCTCAAGACACTGGTTGGCGCGGCCACGATCGCGCTCTTGGTATCCGCCTGCGCCGCGCCGACATTGCAGACGGGCAACGTGCAAGTGGATGAAGCATGGGCCCGCGCGCCGCTTACGGCCGATCATCCGGTGCCGATCTACATGCGCATCGTCAACAACAGCGACGAGCCCGATCAGCTGATCAGCGCCTCATCGACGGCAGCCGGCGGCGTCGAGTTGCATCAGACCTATGCCGCCAACGTCCAGAGCAAGATGAGCGTCGACGCCATCGAGATTCCGGCCGGCGGCGAGGTCGTGCTGTCGCCCAACAACATGCAGGTGACGCTGCAATCGCCGAACGGCCTGTATCGCCAGGGCAGCACGGTTCCCGTGAGCCTGACTTTCGCGCGCGCCGGCACCATCTCCATCCTGGCGCGCGTCGCCGCACCCGGCGCCTCCGGCCCGTAAGGCCCGGGCACAATCCGGTCGAGAGGGCGGTGGCATGGCGCGCAGGCGCTCACGCACACCCTCTCGGTCGGAAGACGACATCGACCTGCTCTACCGGCTTTCACCGAGCGGCTGGAGCGACCTCGTCGTCCTGCACGAACACGACGTTCACCAATTCAATATCACGCATATCTTCTCCGACCCGCTCGGGGACCTGATCGCGTTATGCACCGACTTGCTCAAAGGTGCGGACGCCTGCGACGTGCGTCTTCCCGACGAGCCGGGGGCGACCTTGATCGAGGTGAGGCGCCATGCCGACCAGCGTCATATCGTTTCGGTGCGTCTGATCGACTGCAACGACAAGGACGAGCAGACCTGCGTTGCCGCCTTCAATATCAAGGTGCGGCAACTTGTCGATCTCTTCTATTATCAGTTCGCCAAGCTCCGGGCGCTTAGCCGCGAGCGACGCTATCGCGAAGCCCGCGACGATTTCCCCGAAGAGACTTTCCTGACCCTGAAGGCATTGCGGGAGGAGTCATGAGCCAGATCACGACGGAGAGAGACGGTGCAGTGCTGATCGCGACCATCGCCAATCCGCCGCATGGCTATATGGATGCGGCGACCGAGCCCGAGCTTACTGCGGTCCTCGACGAGGCCGAGGCGGACGATGCGGTGCGCGCCGTGGTGCTTACGGGCGGGCTGCCGGACGTCTTTGTGCGCCACTACGATGTCGGCGTGCTGGAAACCCTGGGCCGCGACCTGGCCGCGCGCGGGCTCGAATTCGACACCTCGCGCCCGGTGCCCGAGTCGCCCTACCATGTTTGCCTGCGGCGCATCGCCACCATGCCGAAAGGCTTCGTCGCGGCCATCAACGGCACGGCCATGGGCGGCGGCTTCGAGCTTGCCTTGGCCTGCGATATCCGCCTGGCCAAGAACGGTCCCTATTGGCTGGGACTGCCCGAGATCAATGTCGGCCTGTTGCCCGGTGCCGGCGGCACCCAGCGCCTGGCGCGGCTGATCGGCGAGGGCCGGGCCTTGGAGCTGATCCTGCAGGGGCGTACGCTGTCCCCGGCCGATGCCGCCGCGTGGGGCCTGGTGGGGCAGTGCGTCGACGGCGACGTGGTCGAGGCCGCACTGGCCATAGCGCACAATCTTGCGGCCAAGCCGCCTGTCGCGCTGGTGCACATCAAGCGGCTGATCCGTGGCGCGACCTCGCGGCCGCTCGATGACGGTCTGGCCGACGAGCGCACTTTGTTCTGCGACACGGTGATACAGGACGAGGCCATCGCGTTAATGGCCGACCTCAACAGCGGCGCGCGCGATATCCGTTCTACGCCGCCAGACGATCCAGATACTGCTTGACGAAGTCGAAGTCGACGAAGCGCACATAGGCATCCGTCAGGCGCTTGGTGATCTCGCCGGGCGGCGAGCCGTCTCCGATCGTCACGCCGTTGATGGTGCGCACGCCGCAGAGGCAAAGGCCGGTCGAGGTGAGGGACATCTCGTCCGCATTGTAGGCGTCGTAGAGGGAGATATCCTCCTCGATCACCGTGATGCCCTCTTCCCGCGCCAAGTCGATGGCGGTCTGGCGGCTTACCCCCGGCAGCACGTATTTGACCTTCGGCGTGATAATCTCGCCGTCGCGCAGGATGAAGACGTTGCTACCCATGCCTTCGCAAAGATTGCCGTTGACATCGAGCGTGACCGCCCAGGCCTCGGGATCGCGCGCCTTGACCTCGAGGTCGCCCATGATGAGGTTGAGATAGTTGTGGGTCTTGGCGTTGGGGCTGAGCGCATCGGGCGCGGTGCGCCGCACCGAGGGCACGATGACGTCGATGCCGTCGCGGAACACGCGCGCCCGGGGCCCAAGCGGCAGGGGCGTGCATTCGACAATGACATTGGGCCCGGAATGGGCGGCGATGTCGCCGCCGGGCACATCGGTGCCGCGGGACACGCGCTGGCCAACCCAGTAATCCTCGCCCTCGCCGAGCAGGTGGCGGTTGCGCTCCAGCACTTCGTGGCTGATGGCGATGATCTCCCGTTCGCTCAGGCCCGGGTCGATCTGCACATAGCGCAGCGACTTCATGAAGCGCGTGATGTGCTCTTCGATCTTGAAGATGCGCCCGCCGAAGGTGCGCGTCATGTCGAACATGGCATCGCCATAGCGGAAGCCGCGGTCGCGGAAGGGCAGCAGCGCCTGGCTCTCGGGCACGTAATCGCCGTTGAAATAGACGATGCGCTGATTGGCTAGGTCGCTCATGGCAGTCTCCTACTTGGCCAGATAACCCCCATCGATGGGCAACGCCACGCCAGTGATGAACGAGGCGTCGTCGGAGCAGAGGAAAAGCGCCGCCTTGGCCACTTCCTCGGGCTTGCCGACGCGGCCGAGAGGGATGTTGGCGCGCATGCGGGCGGTGTTCTCCTCGCGATTGCCCTGGGTGTCAGGGCGCAGCATGAAGTCCTGCAGCATGGGCGTGTCGATGGGCGCCGGGCAGACCGCGTTGACGCGGATGCCTTCCGGCGCATAGCGGCAGGCAAGCGACTGCATCAGGCCGACGACGCCGAATTTTGCCGCCGAATAGATCGGGCTGAATGGCGAGCCGGCGAGACCGGCGATGGAGGCCGTGAACAGAACCGAGCCGCCGCCGCGGGCGCGCAGCAGGGGCATGGCCTCGATGGAGGTGACGAGGACCGAACGGATATTGAGATCCATGGCGATCTCGTAGTCGCCCATCTCCAGGCCCTCGATGCGTCCCGGGCCGGGGTGGCCGACATGGTTCCACAGCACGTCGAGGCCGCCATAGGTGTCGTTTGCGACCTGCACGATACGCTTGGATTTGTCATCCCCGGTGAGATCCGCGACAACTGCCGTGGCCTCGCCGCCGGCCGCCTTGACCTCGTCCGCAACGGCATTCACGCCCGCCTCATCGATATCGACGGCCACCACCTTTGCGCCCTCGGCCGCGAACAAGAGCGCGCCGGCGCGGCCCATGCCCGAGGCCGCTGCGGTGATCAGAACCACTTTGTTTTCGAAGCGCATGGCGATGCCCCCCCTGTTGATTTTGCTATTTGTCACCTCGGCTGAGCGCGTCGAGCTGGGCCTGTATGAGTTCGACCTGACGTTTCAGCGCGTCCATGGAATCGCTCTCTCCGCTCTCTTTGGGCGCCGGCTCGGCACCGCCATTGGGCCGCTCGGCGAAGGGCGAGAACATCGCCAGCGCGTCGCGGAACATGGCCATGTTCTGCTGCCCGAGCTCCTGCATCTGGCGCACGGAGAAGAGGTCGCCGAAGGTATCTTCCATTTGCTGGCGCATTTGCTCCTGATTGCGCGCAAAGGTCTCCATGGTGGCTTCCAGATAGTGCGGCACCACGGCGTTCAGGCGGTCGTCGTAATAGCCGATGAGCTGGCGCAGGAAGCTGATCGGCAGCAGATTGTTGCCCTTGGCCTCCTGCTCGAAAATGATCTGGGTCAGGACCGAGCGCGTTATGTCCTCTTCGCTGCGGGCATCGTAGACGACAAACTCGACGTCGTTCTTGACCATGTCGCAGAGGTCGTCGAGGGTGACGTAACTGCTGGTGGCTGTGTTGTAGAGGCGCCGGTTCGCGTATTTCTTGATGACCACCGCGTCGCCGTCGCCGGATGTTTTTTTCGCCATGCCCAGGCAGCTCCTCGCTTGTCGCTCGCTCGCTGCGACTATAGCGAGTTTGTTGCAGTGCGGAAAGCGTGGCCTCTTGCGGCCGACGCGCCCTATAGTGTCGCCATGGAATCGGAGGCCGATATGCGGGCTCTCGCTGCGCGCTTTCTCGAGCTTTGGCAGGCCCAGGCCGAGGCGGCAATGACGGCGGCGGCGCGTCTTGGCGAGGATGAGGCGGGCGATGGCGACGGCGAGGATAGGTCCGCGGCCGCTGACGGCGCATCTCGGCGCCGCTAGCGCGGTTTGGCTCGGTGCGCTGGCTGGGCTGCCGGCAGCGCGCGCCGGCACGATGCCGTGGGATTCGACTCTGGCCGGAACGGCGCAAGACCTGGCGAGCGAGCTACAGGCCGCCGATGGGGCCACGCTGACGGCGGCGCTGGCGGACGAGATCGCCGCCCGTCACGCGGCGTTTCTGGCCGGCATCGAAGCCTATTGGGCGCACCCCTATCGCCGGGCGGCCGCCGACATGCCCGTGCTCTGGCAGGCGGGCGGCAGCCGTTTGCTGGACCTGGCGCCTGCCGCGACCGGTTCGCGGGTGCTGCTCGTGCCCTCGCTGGTCAACAAGGCCTATGTGCTCGACCTGGCGCCGGATCGCAGCCTCGTCGCCTATCTGGTGTCACGGGGCCTGCGGCCGTTGCTGCTGGAATGGGGCGAGCCGCGGGGCGCCGAGACCGCGTTCGATCTGACGGACTATGTCACGAGGCGCCTGTGCCCGGCACTCGAAGCCGCTGCCGCCGTCGGGCCGGTTCCGGTCGTTGGCTATTGCATGGGCGGCACGCTTTCGGTGGCAGCGGCGGCGCGGCGCCCGGAGGCGGTGTCAAGCCTGGTGCTGCTCGCGACGCCCTGGGATTTTGCCGGGAATGCCGGTGCCCTGCAGGCCTTCGCGCCCATGCTCGAAACCCAGATCGCCTCCTCCGGCACCTTCTCCGTCGATGCCTTGCAGGCCTGCTTCGCGGCGCTGCAGCCGATGCAGGTGGCCGACAAGTTTCGTGCCTTCGCCGCGCTCGATCCGGACAGCGAGGCCGCGCTGCGTTTTGTGCAGATCGAGGATTGGCTCAACGATGGCGTGCCCTTGGCCGGCCCCGTGGCGCGGGAATGCCTGCTCGGCTGGTATGGCGAGAATACACCCGGCCAGGGCAGATGGCGGATAGCCGGGACGCCCGTCCGGCCGGCGCAGCTGCGTCTGCCCTGCCTGGCGCTGATCCCCGAGCGCGACCGTATCGTGCCCGCCGCCTCGGCCACGGCCTTGGCCGAGGCGATCCCCGGCGCCGACTGTCGACTGGTCGCCGCGGGCCATATCGGCATGGTCGTCGGGGCCCGCGCGGAAACCCTGTGCTGGCGCCCCCTGGCAGACTGGATCGAGGCGTCTGCAACTTAGGTATTGCGTCTTGTTGCAGTGCAGCATAAATAGACCGTATCTATTTCGCAATTGCGATAAGGGAGGCTGCGATGACGGAACGGGTTGCGATCGTAACCGGTGGCACGCGGGGT
>CAZKTK010000065.1:0-10898 GCA_964555535.1 uncultured Rhodospirillaceae bacterium | reverse complement strand
GCGAGCCGTCCTTGGAATGGATCTGCCAGCCGCAGGGCAGGCCGCCGACGCCGTCCGCGGCAAGGTCGGCGCCGGTATACACGGCGACAACGCCGGGGGCGGCGAGGGCCGCGGCTGCGTCTATGGCGCCAAGCTCGGCATGGGCGTGCGGCGAGCGCACGAAGACCGCATGGGTCTGGCCCGGGCGATTGATATCATCGACATAGCGGCCGCTGCCCGTGAGAAAGCGCTTGTCCTCTTTACGCAGGGCGCGGGCGCCGATTCCTGAGTCCGTCATGGCTCAACCCCCCATCGCCTTTGCGCCGGCCTGCACGGACTTGACGATATTGTGGTAGCCGGTGCAGCGGCAGATGTTGCCTTCGAGATGGGCTCGCACGGTCTCTTCGTCCGGGTCGGCGTCGCGATTGGCGAGATCGAGCGCGCTCATCACCATGCCCGGGGTGCAGAAGCCGCATTGCAGGCCATGATTGTCGCGGAACGCCTCCTGCATCGGGTGCAAGGTGTCGCCGTCCGCCAGGCCTTCGATGGTGATCACGGTGGCACCGTCGGCCTGGGCCGCCAGCATGCTGCACGACTTCACCGACACGCCGTCGACATGCACCACACAGGCCCCGCACTGACTGGTGTCGCAGCCCACATGGGTGCCGGTCAGAGCGAGCGTATCCCGCAAGAATTGGACGAGCAGCGTGCGCGGCTCGACCGCCGCCGAAACGGCTTTGCCGTTGACGGTCATCGAGACTGTTAGGGTCATGGATGTCTCCTCCCGTTTGTCCCCGCCGGGGCACGACGGAGTTGCCCGAAAGTGTGCGGCGCACCCTGTCGGAGGTCAAGCTCGGAAGGGGCTCAACCGCCGAAGATATAGAGCAGTGAGGTGACGAAGATCAGCACCCAGGCGACCCAGTAGATGGGACGCACGGCGGGTTCGGGTTCCGGCGCGGTCGCCGCCTCAGCCTCCGGCGCGGCGGGCTCTTCTTCGGCGGCAGGCGCTTCGCTCAGCGCATCGGCGAAGCCGGCGAAGAAATCGCCCGCCATCTTGTTGGCGGTGCCCGAGATCATGCGCGAGCCGATCTGCGCCAGTTTGCCGCCCACCTGGACATCGCAGACATAGGAGAGGTCGGTGGCGTCGGGCCCGGCCTCGGCAAGAGAGACCTTGGCGCTGCCCTTGGCGAAGCCGGCGGCCCCGCCGCTGCCCTCGCCGGAAATCGTGTAGCCGTTGGGCGGATCGAGGTCGGACAACGTGACCTTGCCCGAGAAACGGGCGCGGACCGGTCCCACTTTCACCGCCACGGTGGCTTCGAAAGCGTCGTCCGCCAGCTTGGTCAGGGTTTCCGCACCGGGAATGCAGCGCTGCAACACCTCGGGATCGTTGAGGGCCTGCCAGACCCGTTCCCGTCCTGCTGCAATATGTTGCTCGCCGGTCAGTTCCATTACCGCCCCCTACATTGACACGCCGCACGGTGCCACGGCGGTGGCGTCCGCCGCAACCGTCTTTGCAATCATAAGGACATGGCACAACGAAAGAAGCCGGGCACGGGCCCGGCTTCCTTGCTTCGAAGTGTGGCGCTTATCAGCCGCCAGCTTCCTTCATGTAGGCAATGACATTGGCGACGTCTTCCTCCTTACGCAGACCGGGGAAGGCCATCTTGTTGCCCTTGACCATCGCCCTCGGGCTCGTAAGCCATTCCGCCATGGACGCGTCGTCCCAGGTGATCCCGGATTCCCGCATGGCTTTGGAATACTTGTAGCCTTCGACCAGCGCGGCGCCGCGGCCGAAAATTCCGGCAAGGTTGGGACCGATCTTGTTCTTTCCACCCGCCTCGATGGTGTGGCAAGCCTTGCACTTCTTGAACACTTTTTCGCCGGCTGCAACATCGGCGGCGGCGGCGGAGCCACTGGCTGCGACGGCTACGCCAAGGGCGGCAGCGATCACCAGGCTGCGATTGAGCATGCGACTGTAGTCCTTCCATAGAGTTTCCCAAAAATCGGCCTGCGCACGCGCATTCCAGGGGAAATATGGCGGCGCGTCGCTAACATAGTCACGCTGCCCAGCGGGTTCAACAACAAGCGGGTCGATTGTGGACGAAAATGCGAAACCGCCCCGCCGTTTTCCCGGCGGGGCGGCTTCCGGTCTGGCTGGTACTCAGTGCGCGCCGCAGGGATTGCAGGGATTGCAGCCGCCGCAGGGGTTGCATGGCGCGCAGGCGCTGCAAGCCGCCGCGCACGGCTTACAGCCGCCGCAACCGTGGTGCTCGGCGAACGCCGCGTTGGACGCGCCGATGGCGGCGGCGACGGCAAGCGGCAATACGGTGCTGGTCATCAAACGTTTACGGGTCGATTTCATGGTGTTCCCTCTCACTATTCACAGTGTCAGTGCATAATTGTCCCAAGTCCGATTTGAACCCGGCCGGCGTTCTGCGCCAAGTCAACAGCGATCACGTTTCTGTCAGCGCGCATCACGTGGCTAGTGAGCGAGGGATATCATCGCCTTATGAGGCATTTTTTGTGTTGGCTGTTCGCTGGCTCGATGGCCTTTGCGGCTGGCGCATCGGCCGAGCCGGAGAATGTTCCGGCCGTGGTGTGGATTCCGGCGGGCAGCTTCATCGCCGGCTCTGACGCCGATGAGCGCGAGGCCGCCTACCGCCTGGACGAAGCGGGCTATGGTCACAGCGTCACACGGGAGCGGGGATGGTACAACGGCGAGCGGGCACGGGGACCGGTCTCCCTTGATGGCTTTTACATCACAAAGAATCTCATAACTAATGATCAATATGCTGAATTCATTGAGAAAACATGGCGCAACGCACCTCATGTAGAACGTGAGGTTTGGGACGGTTACGGCTTGATCCATCCCTTTGCACGCACGGCGCCGTATCAGTGGAGCGGGGGCGTCGTCCCGGCCGGCCGCGAGGCGCATCCGGTGGTGCTGGTCAGCCACGCCGATGCACTTGCCTATGCGGGCTGGTTGAGCGAGGCGACCGGTCTGTCATGGACGCTGCCCAGTGAGCTGCAGTGGGAAAAGGCCGCTCGCGGCACTGACGGCAGGCGCTTTCCCTGGGGTGACACCTTCGAGCCCTGGCGCCTCAATAGCCACGATGCGGGGCCCTTCGGCACGCTTCCGGTGGGCAGTTTCGCCGAGGGCGCCAGCCCCTATGGGGTGTTGGACATGGCCGGTCAGGTTTTCGAGTGGACATTTGCAGAGACGCGGCCGGGGCGGTATCTAGTCAAAGGGGGTTCGTGGGATGACAAGGGCTGCGGCATATGCCGTGCCGCCGCCCGCCATTCCCGGCCGGCCGAGCTGAAACATATTCTGACCGGTTTTCGGTTGGTGCGAGAGCCCTGATGCGAGGGGAGGCGGAGACTTTCTCGAGGCGCAGGCACGGGAGGGAACGAGCATGGATATCGACGCGCTCAAGGAAAGTCTGACGCGACGCGAGGAAGGACCGGATCGCCGCCCGCTTTGGTCCATCCCGAAGGAACGGGCGAGCGAGATGCTGGCCGCGGCCGAGGTGGTCGAGGAGTGCACGGCGGCGGTCGAGGGTGGCGACAGCAACCTTGTTGCCGAGATCCTGCGGGGCCAGGGGACGTTCACCGAGTGGGATCACTATCCCAAGGGCGACATCTACGACAGAGCCACCCATTCGCAATATTATTATCACGCACACCCCTCCAACCTGCGCACCGGCGAGCACGGGCACTTCCACCTTTTCGTGCGCCAAAAGGGCATGCCCAAGGGAATGAAGCCCGCGGCGCTGCCGTCAACGGTGCAGCGGCCATTGGGCAAGGATGCGCTGGCGCATCTGGTGGGCGTTTCCATGGATCCGAAAGGCCGGCCGATTCGTCTCTTCACGGTCAACCGCTGGGTGACGGGCGAGACCTGGTACAAGGCCGCCGACGTGATCGCGCTGCTCGAACTTTTCGAGATTACCCACGCCGTGCCGTCATGGCCGACCAACCGCTGGATGGGCGCCATGGTGCGCCTGTTCCAGCCGCAGATCGCCTGGTTGCAGGGCGAGCGGGATGAAGCGATCAGGCTATGGCAGCTCGGCAATCCGGACGCCGAGCAGCCGGTTTACGAGGACCATGGGCTCGAGGTCACGTCGGTGGTCGACATCTCGGTCGAACACCAGATCAAGCTGGTGCGCGAGGCCGCAGCAGCCGCGTCCGGCTAATCGCCGCCGCCCTCCAGCATGCTCTCCGGCAGCCACAAAGCAAGCTCCGGGAAACCGATCACGGCCAGCAGGCCGATCACCTGAAGGAAGACGAAGGGGATGATGCCGACGTAGATCTGCTGGATCTTAACGCCTTCGGGCGCCACCCCCTTCATATAGAAGAGGGCGAATCCGAATGGTGGTGTTAAGAACGATGTTTGCAGGTTCACCGCCAGCAGGATCGCGATCCAGGGAATGATCGTCGTTGCCTCGGGAATGTGAGCGCCGAAGTCCATGGTGCGCATGATGGGCGCGAACATGGGCAGCACGATGAGCGTGATCTCGATCCAGTCGAAGAAGAAGCCGAGCAGGAAGACCAGCACCATCATCAGGATCAGCAGACCCCAGGAACTCAGTGCCGCCTGCGTCACGTAGTGGTGCACCAGGTCGTCGCCGCCGAGCGAGCGATAGACGTAGGAGAAGGCGGTGGCGCCGATGAAAATGCCGAAGATCATGCCGATGGTCAGCGCCGAGCGCTCGGAGACATCCTTGAGCACACGGAAGTTGAGCTTGCGGTTGGCGAGCGCCAGCAGAATGGCGCCCAGTGCGCCGACACCCGCAGCCTCGGTCGGCGTTGCCCAACCGGCGAAGATCGAGCCCAGCACGAATACGATCAGCAGGATCGGCGGCACGAAGCTGCGCAGCACCATGGCCCACAGGGCTGCGCGGTTGGCCGGTCCGATATCGTCGGGCAGGGGCGGCGCCAGCGAGGGATGGATGCTGGTGCGGGTATAGATGTAGATCAGGTAGAGGCCGGCCAGGGTCAGACCGGGCAGGACCGCCGCCAGGAACAGGGTACCGACCGAAATCGACAGCAGGTCGGCCATGATCACCAGCATGATGCTGGGCGGAATCAGAATGCCGAGGGTGCCGGAGGCGGCGATGGTGCCGGTCGCCAGCGGAATGTTGTAGCCGCGGTCGAGCATGACCGGCAGGGCCAGCAGGGTCATCATCACCACCGAGGCGCCGATGATGCCGGTGGTCGCCGCCATGATCGTGCCCATGATGGTTACCGACAGCGCCAGGCCGCCCGGCGTGCGCCTGAGCAGGACCTGCAGACAATGCAGCAGGTCGTTGGCGACACCCGATCTTTCCAGCATCGTGCCCATGAAGATGAACATCGGCACGGCCACCAGGATCAGGCTTTCCGCCGCCGTTCCCCACAAACGCGAGACGATGTTGAAGTACTCGATGAACGAGAACACACCGAAATGCATGCCGATGGCGCCGAAGATGACACCGAGGCCACCAAGCACCCAGGCGACGGGATAGCCGCTGAAGAGCAGGACAGCCAGGGTGCCGAACATTATGAGCGGCAGGAAATCGACGAAGGTCATGTCCGCTCCTCCCCGGAGCTGTCAGAGGAACTTGGTGGCAGGCCGAGATCGTCCGGATTTTCGCCATGGGTGATCTCTTCGAGCTCTTGCTCTGCCATGGCGCGCAGCTCTTCCGCCGCCACATGCAGCTCCGGCGTGATGGCACGCACCTCCTCCTTCAAGTCGGGCGGCCCGAACAGAAACAGGGCGTTGCGGATCGCCACACTGGCTGCGGCCAGCAGCAGCAGCACCATCCCGATCGGCACGAAGGACTTGATGATGTAGCGATGGCTGAGGCCGGTCAGCGATGCCGAGACCTCGTTCATTTCATACGAACGCATGGCGAATTCGTAAGAGAAGTAGAGCACGATCAGCGCATAGGGCAGCAGGAAGAAAAGGCAGCCGACCAGCTCCAGCCAAGCCTTGATTTCCGGCGTAAAGCGCTCGCGCACCAGCTCGATGCGAACATGGGCGTTGCGCACATAGGCAAAACCCATGCACAGCAGGAACAGCGCGGCATGAAGATGCCACTCGAGATCCTGGAACTTGGTCGAGGTGAGATAGGTCTGGACGAATTCGCCCGCCGCCACGTTGCCGCTGGCTATGAGCGATTCCGCCAAGGACGTCAACAGGTGCAGTTTGCGATTTATGACGTCGACGATGATCACCCCGACGAGGGGGATCAGCAGCCAAGCCGCGAGCTTGCCGATAGTCGTGTTGAACCGGTCGAGCGCCACGCTCAAACCCATCAGAAACTGCATGAATCCTCCTCGGTCGTACGACGTGACCGGACCTGGCGTACCGGATGCGGTGATGACCGTGACATTTGGATTAGGCTGGGGATAAAGCCTCTTGCCGAGCCCCGTTCGAATGGCGGCGCATCAAACCAAGGTGTTGGCAACATGACAACAGGAAAAAAGACCAATGTTCGGCGGTCCGGCGCGGCTCCCGCTTCATTGCCCGATAGAGCCCCGCACGATAGAACAGCCGCCTTGTCTCTGGAGGTCTCAATGACAGCAAGAACGGCTTACGCCGGACCCTGCCGATGAGCGATGCGGCGGCCCGGAACCGGCAGCAAGCCTTCGCTGTGGTTACCGTGCTTTGCACGGCATTTGTCCTCGGTCAGTTCTATCGCAGCTCGGTGGGCGTCGTCGGACCCGAGCTGATGGCGACTCTCGCACTGTCCGAAGAAGCCTTGGGCGTTCTAGGCGGGACTTTCTATCTGGTTTTCGGTGCCGCCCAAATACCGGTCGGCATCGCCTTGGATCGATCCGGCCCGCGACTGGTGAATTCCGGCCTGCTCCTGGTGGCGGCGGCCGGGGCGTTGGTTTTCGCCATGGCGTCGAGCGCGGGTGTGCTGACCTTCGGCCGGGCGCTGATGGGCATCGGCTGCGCGGCGGGCCTCATGGGCTCGCTTGTCGTCTATGCCCGCTGGTTTCCGCGCGAGCGCTTCTCCGCCATGGCCGGGCTCACTCTGGCCGTCGGCGGCCTCGGTGTCCTGATCGCCACGGCACCCCTCGCACTGGCCGCGGATGTGCTTGGCTGGCGCGGGGCCTTCATTGCCTCGGCCGCGGTTACCGTGGCTGTGGCTTGCCTGGTTTGGTTGGTGGTTCGCGATGCGCCGCCGGGGGCGGCCGACGATCACAGCCGCGGCGAAAGCCTTGGCGAGAGCCTGCGCGGCGTTGCCACGGTCATGACCACCCGCGAGCTGCACAAGATCCTGCCGCTCAATGCGGTGGCATATGCCTCGCTGATCACCGTTCTCGGGCTTTGGGGCGCCCCCTATCTCACCGACGTGCACGGTCTCGACGTGGTGCGCGCCGGCGACGTGCTGATGGGGATGGCGGTAACCTTCATGATCGGCTCCTTCAGTTACGGCTGGCTGGCACCGCGCCTGCGCAGCTACAAGCGGCCGGTGCTGTTCGGGGCGGCAAGCGCGGTGGCGCTATTTCTGGTACTCGCCTTTCTGCCACCGGGACGGACGGTCGCCGTGGTAATCCTGTTCGCGGTTTCCGGATTGCTTGGCTCCTATTCGGTGCTCCTGCTCAGCCACATCCGCACGCTTTTTCCGGATCACTTGGTGGGGCGTGGCCTTACTGCGGGCAACCTATTCAACTTCGGCGGGGTGGGCTTGGTGCAGGCTGCAAGCGGTTGGATCGTAGGCGCATTCGGCACCGGTGATAGTCGTCCTGCCATCGCCTATTCCGCCTTGTTTCTCTTCTTGGCCGCTATCGTAGCGTGTGCGTCCGCAATCTATATGCTCAGTCGCGACCCGTTCCATGCACCCAGAAATTACGATTGAAAACAATTGGTTGCGAATATGATCGTGCATTAGTCCCAATTTTTTTGTGGCCAACCGCCGATTTCAACCAATATCGGGCTATACGGTGCATTCGGTATATATAGGGCAGAAGACCCTCTCCGCTTGCGCCAACGCAAGTTCAGTGGGGGGTCACAATGGCCGTTGATAGAAGTGTAACCGGCGTCGAGCGCTTTTTCGGCGATGACGATCTCATTGGTCGCCAGCGAAGTCAAGAACCTGGCCACCCAGACCGCCAAGGCGACGGGCGATATCGGCGATCAGATCGGCGAGATCCAGTCCGCGACGCAGGAGACGGTCGAGCCGATCAAGGGCATTGGCGAGACCATTGGCGAGGTCAATGAGATATCGACCGTGATCGCTTCCGCAGTGGAAGAGCAGAATGCAGCCACGCGAGAGATCGCACGCAATATCGAGGAAGCCTCTACGGGGACGGGCGAGGTGACGATGAATATCACCAACGTGACGCAGTCCGCGGGCGAGACGGGGCAGGCAGCCAGCGACGTGGCGGATGCGGCGGCCGAGCTGTCGCAGCAAGGCGAAAAGTTGCGCAGCGAGATGGACAGCTTTATTACCGAGCTGCGCAAAGTCATCTGAGGCTTCGCACTCGAGGGAGATGCTGGCTCTATCGCTGCTCGACTACCTGGCGGTTGCCTGGTTCCTTATCGCATGGGTAGGGTTCACGTTGTTTGCCGACCACAGCAGCTGGTCGGCAAACAACGTGGCCACCGTGATGAACCGAATGCGGCGGCGTTGGCTGCGCGAGATGTTCCATCGCGAGCTGCGCATGGTCGACATGCAGATCCAGCAGATCGCCCAGCACGGCATCGCCTTCTTCGCATCGACCTCCATTCTCGTGCTGGGCGGCCTGATCGCCGGCCTGGGTGCAACCGATGCCGCGGCCACATTGCTGGCGGATCTGCCATTCGCGGCGCCCACAACGGCGACGGTGTGGGAGGTCAAGATACTCTTGATGATTGCGATTTTCGTCTATGCGTTCTTCAAGTTCGCCCGGGCTTTCCGTCTGACGACCTACTTCGTCATCCTGATCGGGGCTACGCCGCCGGCCTCGGGCGGCAGTAGCGAGGCACGGGACATTTACGTGGAGCGCATCGCGCGTGTGGGCGACTATACGGCGGAGCACATCGCCTATGGTTTGAGGGCATATTTTTTCGCTCTGGCGGGGCTGGGCTGGCTGATCCACCCCATTCTGTTTCTGCTCACCACCACCTGGGTGCTGGCCATCCTGTATCGCCGCGAGTTCCGCTCGCGGGCGCTGACCCAGATCCTAGAAGCGGATAAGGCGCTATCCGCTAGCCCATCGACTCCTGAAGCATCGCCAGATAATCCTCCCGCGTAGCCTCGCGGGGGTTGGTCGCGTGGCAGTGATCGAGCATCGCCGCATCTGCGATGGCCGGCAGCATAGCCGCTTCGACTCCCATTTCCGCGAGGCCCGCCGGCATGCCGAGTGACGCATTGAAGCGGGCTGCCCAGTCGGCCAAGTCGCCATCGGCACCGAGCACCGTCCCGAGGCGCGCATATTTGTCGCCGACATGGCTGGCATTGAAACGCAATACGGCGGGCATCAGCACCGCATTCAGCGTGCCGTGGTGCAGGCTGGGCTCCTTGATGGCGCCGAGGGGGTGAGACAGGGCATGAATGGCGCCGAGCCCTTTCTGAAACGCCATGGCCCCCTCCATCGCCGCCATCATCATATTCCAGCGCGCCTCCGCATTGCCGCCGTCCTCGACAGCCGTGGCGAGATGGTTAGCGACGCGGGCCGCGCCGTCGAGGGCGATCGCCTCGGCCGGCGGATTGTTGGCGGGCGCGAGAAGTGTCTCGACGCAGTGAGCCAGGGCGTCGAGCCCCGTGGCGGCGGTCAAGCCCGGCGGCAGGTCGCGGGTCAGGTCGGGATCGCACAGCGCCAGGCGCGGGATCAGATGCGGGCTCAACAGGCCCAGCTTGCGGCCGTCCTCGAGCACGATCAGGGAGCCGCGGCCAACCTCGCTGCCGGTGCCCGCGGTGGTCGGGATGGCGACCACCGGCGCCACTGCTGCCGTGATGCGCGCGACGCCCCCTTCGACGGCGGTGTATTGGGCCAGGGCACCGTCATGGGTGGCCATCAGCGCAACCGCTTTGGCGAGATCGATCGAGGAGCCGCCGCCAAGCCCGATCACGCCGTCACAGCCGCTGTCTCGATAAAAGAAAACGGCCTCCTTGGCTGCCGCTTCCGTGGGGTTCGCAGGCGTGTTGTCGTAGATCGCTGTCGTTTCGGGCGTTGGCAGGACGCCCAACAGACGATCCAGCAGGCCGGCATGCACGATGCCCCGATCCGTGACCAGCAATGGATTGCTGATCCCGAGTGCCGCCAGCTCGTCCGGCAGAAGCGCCAGAGCGCCGTGGTCGAACTGAATGCGGGTGAGGTAGTTGATCAGGGACATCTGGCGTCTCCGCGGTCGGCTGTGGGTCAGGCGGCGAGCATAGGCGATTGCGGCCACCGTTCAATCGCCGGAGATTGAACCGGTGGCGTGCGGCCCGCTACAGTGGCTTATGAGCGTTTCCATGACCTTGCCGGGGAGTGCCGCTTTTTGGGCGGCGCCGTTTGCGGGCCTGCTGTTCGGCAGTTTCGCGGCCCTTGCCGGCTATCGCCTGCCGCGTGGCGAGGGTGTTGTGGGCGGGCGCTCGCGCTGTCCGTCCTGCGATAGCGCGCTTGGCGCGCGCGATCTGGTGCCGGTGGTATCGTGGCTCGTTCTGCGCGGGCGGTGCGCTGTTTGCAAGATGCCGATCTCGCCGCGCTATCCCGCGGCGGAGCTGGGCAGCGCCGGGTTGTTCGCGCTCGCTGCGCTGGCTTACGGGGAGAGCTGGAACACGGTCACGGCTTGTGCCCTGGCTTTGGGGTTGGTGATCATCGTGCTGGCCGATCTCGACAAAAAGATCATTCCGGACCTGGTCCTGCTTTGGCTGTTGCCGGCTGGGTTGGCACATCTGGGACCACCTCCGACGTACGGTCGCCATTGGCGAGGCCGGGCATGCGGGCGAAGTTGATTATAAAGT
>CAZKTK010000064.1:0-11077 GCA_964555535.1 uncultured Rhodospirillaceae bacterium | reverse complement strand
TCACCAAATACAACCGCGACCAGCAGATCGCCTTTTGGATGAACCTCTACAATGCATCCATCGTCAACATGGTTCTCGACAGCCTGCCTGTGAACTCGGTGCTGCAGATTCGCGGCCCCGGCCTGAACGTCGTCGGTCCCTGGCTGAAACCCGTTGCCGAGGTCGAAGGCGAGGTGCTCACGTTCAACGATATTGAGCATTACATCCTGCGTCCCTATTTCAACGATATGGGACCGCTTGTGCATTACGGGCTCAACTGCGCCTCGATGGGCTGCCCCAGTCTGGCCCCGCGGGCGCATACGGCCGGGAACTGGCGCGACAATCTCACCGCAACAGCGCGCATCTTCGTGAATTCGCCGCACGGGGTGCGTTTCGAGGATGACGAGCTGCATACCTCCAAGATTTACAACAGCTGGTTCATGGACGACTTCGGCGGCAGCGCGGAGAGCGCCATCGCGCATCTGATGCACTATGCCGAACCGGACCTTGCCGAACGCCTGGCAGATCACGACACCATCGTCGGCGATTTCTACGACTGGCGCCTCAACAAACCGGATTCCTGAGCCGTGCGGGGCCTTTGCAGCGTCCTCGCGGTCGCGTTCCTGGCCGTGTGGCTTGGCGCCAGCGCCCAAGCGGCGCCGAGCGCCGAGCTTTGGGACCGCTGGCTGGCCGAGGCGCCGGACTCCGAGCGCAGCATCGACCACGGGCCCTGGCAGGTTTTGCTCGACCGCTATCTCGTGCCGGCCGACGACGGCGTCAATCGCTTCGACTATGCCGCCGTGGGCGAAACCGATGTCGGTGCCCTTCACGGCTATCTGGATGCCCTGGCAACGACACCCATCAGCGACTGCGCCCGCGACGAACAGCTGCCCTATTGGATCAATCTCTATAACGCCCTCACCGTGCGCGTGATCCTCGAGCACTATCCCGTGGACGGCATTCGCGACATCGACACCTCGCCGGGTTTCTTCTCGGACGGGCCGTGGGGCCAGGTTCTGCTGTCCATCGAGGGAGAGGAGATCAGCCTCGACGACATCGAGCATCGCATCCTGCGCCCGATTTGGCAGGACCCGCGCCTGCACTACGTTCTCAATTGCGCCTCGGTCGGCTGCCCGCAGCTCAACGCCGAAGCCTTCACCCGCGCCAATGCCGAACGCCTCCTGGATGAAAGCGCGCGTGCCTTCGTCAATCATTCCCGCGGCGTGGCGATAGGCCGGCGCGGGCTCACCCTGTCCAGCCTCTATGACTGGTATGGCGACGATTTCGGCGAGGACGAGGCGGGCATACTCGCCCACATAGCCGACTACGCGGCACCCCCGCTCGCCGAAGCGCTGGCAAGCGGGGCTGAGGTTTACGATTACGACTATGACTGGCGACTCAACGACGTCCGATAGCGAGGACGAGGCGCCGCCTCCGAAAGCGCTTTGGCGGCGCCTTCTGCCGGCAGCGGTATTGCTGGGTGCTCTCGGAACGGCACTGGCGCTGGGCGCGGACGACTATCTCAGTTTCGAGGCGCTGCGAGACAATCGCGCCTTGCTGCTCGAGCATGTGGCGCGGCTCGGATTACTCGCCGCTGCCGCCTATATCGCCATTTATGCCATCGTCGTCGCCCTCTCGCTTCCGGGCGCCGCCTTTCTCACCCTCAGCGGCGGCTTTCTGTTCGGCGCCGTCCAGGGCGCCTTCTATGGCGTTATCGGCGCCACGCTCGGCGCCACTGTCATTTTCCTCGTTGCACGCACGGCGTTCGGCGACGCCCTCACCCGGCGCGCCGGCCCGGCCCTGAAACGCATGGAGGAGGGCTTTCGAGAGAATGCCCTCTCCTATCTGCTGGTGCTGCGGCTGATCCCGCTGTTCCCCTTCTGGCTGGTGAATCTGGTGCCTGCCCTGCTGGGTGTGCCTTTGCGCATCTACGTGCTTGGCACGTTTTTCGGTATTATGCCCGGCAGCTTGGTTTACAGCCTGGCCGGCGCCGGGCTTGGTAGCGTCTTCGAATCGGGCGAGGATTTCACTCTCTCGGGCATTCTCACACCGACCATGATCGCGGCGCTCGTCGGTCTCGCCGCCCTGTCCATGCTGCCCGTCCTTTACAAACGATTGCGTCGGAAATCCGAGGAATGAGCGAACCTGTCATCCAGGTCGACGACCTGAGCAAGCGTTTCGGGCCGGTGAAGGCGGTCGAATCGCTCAGCTTCGCGGTCGCCGGCGGCCACACCATCGGCCTGCTCGGCGGAAACGGTGCCGGCAAGACCACCACCCTCGGCATGCTGCTGGGACTGATCGTGCCGAGCGCCGGCAGTATCCGCGTGCTGGGCCAGGACATGCTTCGCCACCGCTACCGAGTGCTGCCGCGCATGAACTTTTCGTCGCCCTATGTGGATGTGCCGCGCCGCCTCACCGTGCGGGAGAACCTCACGGTCTACGGACATCTCTACGATCTGGCGGACATCGGCGCGCGCATCGCGGCCCTGGCCACGGATCTCGACCTGACGGAAATTCTCGACCGCGCCGTCTCCACCCTGTCGGCCGGCCAGAAGACACGAGTGGCACTGGCCAAGGCACTGCTCAACCGGCCGGATCTGCTGCTGCTCGACGAGCCCACGGCGTCCTTGGATCCGGACACAGCCGATTGGGTGCGCAGCTATCTGGAAGCCTACCAGCGGGACAGCGGCGCCACCATTCTGCTTGCCTCGCACAACATGGCGGAGGTGGAGCGGCTCTGCGCCGACGTCATCATGCTCAAGGCCGGCCGCGTTGTGACGCAAGGCTCGCCGCAGGCGCTGATCGAAAACTACGGACGGCAGAACCTGGAGGACGTCTTTCTCGACATTGCCCGTGATCGCCGCCAGCCCGAAGCGGAGAGCGCCTGATGGCCGCCCCGCGACGCATCTGGGGCATGGTGCTGCGGCACTATTATCTCATGCGCGGCTCCTGGCCGCGACTGATCGACCTGGTCTATTGGCCGACCCTGCAAATGACGTTGTGGGGGTTCATAACGCTGTTCCTGATGACCAAGTCGAGCTGGCTGGCCGAGGCCGCCGGCGTGCTGCTTTCGGCCGCATTGCTGTGGGACGTGCTGTTCCGCGGCCAGATCAGCCTGTTCCTGAGCTTCCTCGAGGAGATGTGGTCGCGCAATCTCGGCCATCTCCTGGTCAGCCCCCTGCGCCCGGCCGAGCTTGCCGCAGCATTGGTGCTGACCAGCCTGGTGCGCACACTGATCGGGGTTGGCGGTGCCGCCCTGCTCGCCATCGCTCTGTTCGATTTCTCGATCTTCGCCATCGGCCTGCCGCTGATCGGCTTCTTCATCAACCTGATCGCCCTCGGCTGGTCGCTGGGGCTGCTGGTGAGCGGGCTGGTGCTGCGCTTCGGCCAGGGCGCCGAAGGCCTTGCCTGGGCGCTGGTCTTTCTCATCCAGCCGATCAGCGGCGTCTACTATCCCATCGCCGTGCTTCCCGAGTGGCTGCAGCCGGTTGCGCTTGTCCTGCCCTCGGCCCATGTCTTCGAGGGCATGCGTGCGCTACTTGTCGACGGCGTCTTTCGTGCCGATCTTCTGGTCAATGCGGCATTGCTCAATTGCGTCTTCATCGGACTTGGCCTGGCGAGTTTCCTGGCCATCGTGCACATTGCGCGAATCAAGGGCCTGATCCTGCAAATGGGAGAATAGACATCGTGACCAGCACACGCTGGTGGTGGGTGCGCCATGCGCCCGTGACCGCCAATAACGGGCGCATGTACGGCGCCTCCGACCCGCCGGCCGACCTCGATGATGACGAGAGCTTTGCCAGCCTGGCCCAGATCCTGCCGGCCGGTGCCGTCTGGGTGACCAGCCATCTGCGCCGCGCCCGCGACACCGCCAGCACCATTCGCGCGAATGGCCTGGACGGCGAGACCCCATTCGTCGAGGAGGGGTTCGGCGAGCAATGCTTCGGCGATTGGCAAGGCATGTTGTACAGCGAAATTGCCGAGCTCGAAGACAAGCCGCGGCACCGTTTCTGGTTCACCACGCCCGAGCATCGCCCGCCCGGCGGCGAGACCTATCTCGAGGTCATGGCGCGGGTCAACGCCGGCGTCGACCGCATCTCGGCCGCCCATGCGGGACGCGATATCGTCACCGTTGCCCATGGCGGATCGATTCGCGCCGCTGTCGCCCACGCCCTCGATCTCGACGCCGAAGGCGCCATGACCTTTCTGTTCGAGAATCTTTCCGTCACCCGCCTCGACCGCATCGAAAATGCGGAGCCCGGCATGGGCTGGCAGGTTCAGACCATCAACCGTCCGGCACGCTCCCGATCGCAGAGCGAGTCTGGTAATCTGGCGTGATACGGTTACGAAAACGGAGACACCCTCAGATGCGCTTGAATGCCTTGACGGCGGCCGGCCTGCTTGCGGCGGCACTGTTTGGCTCGTGGAGCGGTCCTGCGGCCGCGGACGATGCCCAGAAACTCGTCGATGATGCGGCCGCCATGGTCCGCGCCATGTCCGCCGACTCATCCTGGGCAGACTTCGCCGAGACCTATGCCGAGGCCCGCGCCGTGATCCTGGTGCCCGATTTCCTGGAAGCCGGCCTGATCGTCGGCGGCGGCGGCGGCCAATGCCTGATTCTGGCGCGCAGCGGCCCCGACGATGCCTGGTCGGTGCCGTCTTTCTGCCTGGTCGGCGAAGCCAGCATCGGCCTGCAGATCGGCTTTCAGAAATCCGAAATCGTGATGATGGTGATGAACGAGGAAGCCCTTTTCGAGATGCTTTCCGGCACCGCCAAATTCGGCGGCGATGCGGGCCTCGCGATGGGGCTGCTCGGCGGCGGCATCGAAGGCGCCACCACGCTCAATGCCGATATCGACATCTTCGCGTTCTCCCGAGCCCAGGGATTGTATGGCGGGGTCAAGCTCGACGGGGGCTGGATCGAGCCGGACGATACCTACAACCAGGCCTATTACGGCCGCGCGGTGACAGCCTCCCATATCGTGGTGGACCGTCGGGTCAACAATCCCGCCACCAACCCGCTGATCGCAGCGCTCGAACAGGCGGAGGCCGTCAGCTCGCAATGAACCGTGTCATCGTCTGGGGCGTCGCCTTCGCCGCACTGATTGCCTTCGGCCTCAGCCTGGCCGGGCGCCACGGCATGCTCGGCGAGCCGCCAAGCCAGCAAGTCGCGCAGGTGAGCCTCGGCGGCCCCTTCACCTTGGTGCGCGGCGATGGCGTCACGGTGACGGAAGCCGACTTCGCCGGCGACTACACCCTGGTGCTGTTCGGCTACACCTTCTGCCCCGACGTCTGTCCGACGGCGCTCGCCAACGCATCGGGCGCGCTGGACCTGCTGGGAGAGGATGCGGAGAAGGTGTCCGTGCTCTTCGTCACCGTCGATCCCGCGCGTGACACCCCAGCCGTGGTCGGCGATTACGTGGCCAATTTTCATCCCCGCGTGGTGGGCCTGAGCGGCAGTGCCGAGCAGATCGCCGCCATGGCGGGCGCCTATCACGTCTACTACGCAAGAGCCCAAGGTGGCGATACGGAGGACTATTTGGTTGATCACAGCGCGGCCCTCTATCTGATGGGGCCGACCGGCGAATATCTCGCGAACTTCCGTTTCAATGCCAGCGCCGAAGAGCTTGCCGCGGGCCTGCGGAAGCACCTGTCATGAACGCGCTGCGCGGACTTCTCGTGTGGCTGGCCCTGGCCGGCGGCGCAGCGGCGGCAGATGTCGAGGTCACGGAGCCCTGGGCACGCGCCACCCCCGGGGCGGCCAGCAATGGCGCGATCTATCTCAGCGTTTCCAATCACGGCGCGGACATGGCGATCATCGCCGCGTCCAGCCCGGCCGCCAAGGCTGCCAGCCTGCACGGCCACGAGATGGATGGCGACATGATGCGCATGCGCGCCCTGGAACGCGTCTCCCTGGGCGCGGGCGAGACCGTGACCTTCGCGCCGGGCGGCCTGCACATCATGCTGATGGGGCTCGCCGCGCCGCTGGTCGAAGGCGAAAGCCTGTCCCTGACACTGACCTTCGCCGGCAGCGAAAGCGCGACCATAGACGTGCCCATACTCGGCGTCGCCGCCATGGGCCCGGGCGGCGGCCACAGCGGCCATGGCGGACACCACTGAGATCGACGGCGTTCGCCGGCGCGCGTCCAAGCGGGCGCGCCGGCTGAGCCTGAAAGTCGATGCGGCAGCAGGCGTCGTCGAGCTGGTGGTGCCTGACGGCGCGCCGGAGAGCGAGGTGACACGCTTTGTCGACAGCCATCGCCGCTGGATCGCGCGGCAGCTGGAAAGCCTGCCGCCGCATATTCCGTTCGCCGATGGTGTTGAGATTTCGGTGCTGGACGACGCGCTTCGCCTGCGCCACTGCGACGGTGCCGGCGTGGCGCCCCAACGCGAAGGCGACGACTTGGTGATAGGCGGCGATCCGGCGCGCTTTGCCGCCCGCGCCCGCGCCTGGCTGCGCGAGAGCGCGCGCAGCGCCTTCTACGAGCACGCCCACGGCCATGCGGCGCATATCGGGCAACGCGTGACCGGCATCCGCATCGGCGACCCGCGCACACGCTGGGGCAGCTGTTCCCGCAAAGGCAATCTCGCCTTTTCCTGGCGCCTGGTGCTGGCGCCACGCTCGGTGCTCGACTATGTCGCCGCCCACGAGGTCGCCCACCTTGCCGAGATGAACCACAGCCGCCGCTTCTGGCGCCTGGTCGACGACCTCCACCCCGACGTCGCCACCGCCCGCGCCTGGCTTACCGCCCACGGCCCCAACCTGCACCGCTACGGCTAGCATTCGGTGACAGTTACCTATTGTTACCGGTTTTCTCGTTAATACTCAGCATGTTATAGACTTTATTGGCCACATCGATCATTTTACGATTATACCCCGTTGATAATTCACGAAGACTTCGGCGGCATTAGGTAACTGTCACCGTTTATTGCAGGCGCACCATGAAATCGCGCCATAGGCCTGCTGGGAGAGTGCCCCCAGTCACCCCTTTCATCGGCGTGCCATCGTCGTTGCCGAGCCAGACGCCAGCGACGAGGCCCTCGCGGTAGCCGAGGAACCAGGCATCGCGCGAGTCCTGGCTGGTGCCCGTCTTGCCGGCGGCGGGCACGTCGAGGGCGGCGCGCCGGCCCGTGCCCTCGCGCACCACCGCCCGCAACAGGGCAACGAGATCGGCGGCCACGCCCGGCGCCAGGACCCGGCCGAGGCCCGAGCCGGCGCGGCGGTAGAGCACCCGGCCGTCGCGGTCGCGGATTTCGGCGATGGCGTGGGGCACCACGCCCAAGCCGCCGCTCGCCACCACGGCATAGGCACCGGTAAGCTCGAGCAGACTCACCTCCCCCACGCCAAGCGCCAGGCTCGGATGCGGCGTCAGCGGTGCCGTGATGCCGAGGCGGCGTGCGGCACCGATGACCTTGGCCCGCCCGGCGCGCTCGGAAAGCTGCACGGCAACGACATTGCTGGAGCGTGCAAAGGCCTCGGTGACCGTGAGGTTGCCACGATAGCTGTCGCCATAATTGCTTGGCTGCCAGCCCTCCACCTGGATCGGCGCGTCCTCGAACACCGCATCGCGGCCGATGCCCGCCTCCAGGGCGGCGGCGTAGACGGCGATCTTGAAAGCGGAGCCTGGTTGGCGCTGGGCCTGGGTGGCGCGGTTGTACTGGCTGGCGCCGTAATTGCGCCCGCCCACCATGGCGCGCACGGCACCGTCGGGCGTCATGGCGACCAGCGCCACTTCGCCGGCACCGCCCTCCACACCGGCCGCGCGGCTTGCCGCCACCGCCGCCTCGGCCGCCCGTTGCGCGGCGCCGTCGAGGGTGGTGCGCACATCGAGGTCGCCCGTGATCGGCCCCACATAGGCGGGCACGCGGTCGATCACCCAATCGGCGAAATAGCGCGCCGCGCCGGAGCCGCCGAGCGACCCCGTGACCCTGGCCGGCGCCGCCTTGGCATTGCTTGCGGCGGCGGCGTCGAGCCGACCGCTGGCGACCATGGCGTCGAGCACGACCGCCGCCCGCGCCTGTGCGGCTGCCAGATCGCGGGTCGGCGCATAGCGGCTCGGCGCCTTTGGCAGGCCCGCAAGCATGGCCGCCTCGGCCAAGCCCAGCTTGCTTGCCGGCTTGGCGAAATAGCGCCGCGCTGCCGCATCCACGCCATAGGCGCCGGCGCCGAGATAGACCCGGTTCAGATAGATGGTCAGCAATTCGTTCTTGCTGAAGTTGCGCTCCAGCCAGAAGGCCAGCAGCAGTTCCTGCACCTTGCGCTTGAGGCTGCGCTCGGAAGTGAGAAAGACGTTCTTGGCGATTTGTTGGGTGAGCGTGCTGCCCCCCTGCACCAACCGGCCAGCGCGCAGATTGACATAGATCGCGCGCGCAAGGCCGATCGGATCGAGCCCGAAATGACTGTAGAACCGGCGATCCTCGACGGCGACAACGGCGTCGATCAGGGCTTTCGGCAGTTCGCCGTGGGGCACGTGCCGGCCATAGACATCTCCGCGGTTGGCGAGCACGGTGCCATCCGCCGCGGTGATCGTGATGCCGGCCGAGCGCGCCCGCGAGCCGAGGTCGGATATGTCGGGAAGGTCCGTGGCATACCAGGCGACGAGGCCGCCCAAGGCGATGAAGAGCCAGATGCCGGCAACCGCAGCCCAATAGAGCCCGCGCTTGAGCAGGCGCAGCCATAGCCGGCGCGGGCGCTTCGCCGTCTTCGTCGACGTCGCCCGCCCGGCGGGCTTGCGCCCCTTTGCCGGTTTGGCCCGCTTTGCCGGTTTGGCCTTGGCGGGCTTCTTTTTCTTCGTTGCCTTGGCCGCCACGGCTCAGACGTCGAGATTGGCGACGTCGAGCGCGTGCTCCTGGATGAAGTTGCGCCGCGGCTCGACCAGGTCGCCCATCAGCGTCGAGAACAGATCATCGGCATCGTCCGCATGGTCGACACGGACCTGCAACAACGTCCGGGCATCAGGATCCAGCGTGGTCTCCCACAGCTGGTCCGGGTTCATCTCGCCCAGTCCCTTGTAGCGCTGAATGCTGGTTCCCTTGCGACCGAGATCGAGAACGGCCTCGAAAAGGTCGAGCGGCGAGCGGATCGGCGAGATCTGCTGCTCCTTGGCCTCGAGCACAGCGGGATGGGCATAAAGCTCCTGCAGCTCGCTCGCCACCGCATCGAGGCGCCGCGCCTCGCTGCTTTGCAGCAGGGTCTCGTCGATGCGATAGCTCGCGGTCTCTCCGCGCGCGGTCAAGGTAAAGACAAGCTCGCCGCTGTCGTCCACGGCATGGATCCAGCCATCTTCTCCCGGTGCTGCCAGCGCGTTAAGCCGATCGACGATATAGCCCCCCGCCGCCATGGCGGTCTCATCGTCCTGCAGCAAGCCGAGCGACAAAGCACCCGAGACGGCGGCCTGCTCGATGAGCGCCGGATGCTCGCGATTCGCCAGGACTTTCAGCCAAGCCGCCTGATCGCGGGCGCGCATCAGCATCTCGCGCAGATCGGCACCCGTATGCACCACTTCCTCACCCGGCTTTCCGATCAGCAGGCGGGCATCCTTGAGGCCTTCGTCAAGCAGGTAATCGTCGAGCTCTCGCTCGTCCTTCTTGTAGACCTCACGGCTGCTGCGCTTGACCTTGAACAGCGGCGGCTGCGCGATATAGAGGTAGCCGCGCGCCACCACCTCGGGCATGTGGCGGTAGAAGAAGGTCAGCAACAGCGTGCGGATATGGGCGCCATCCACGTCCGCGTCGGTCATGATGATGATCTTGTGATAGCGGATCTTCTCGATATCGAAGTCCTCGCGGCCGATACCGGTGCCCAACGCGGCGATCAGCGTTCCAACCTCGGCCGAGGACAGCATCTTATCGAAACGCGCCCGCTCCACGTTGAGGATCTTGCCCCGGAGCGGCAGGATGGCCTGGTTCGCGCGCACCCTGGCCTGTTTGGCGGAACCGCCGGCCGAATCGCCCTCGACGATGAACAGTTCGCTGCGGCTCGGATCGCGTTCCTGACAGTCCGCGAGTTTGCCCGGCAGGCTGGTGATGTCGAGCGCGCCCTTGCGCCGCGTCAACTCGCGCGCCTTGCGCGCCGCCTCGCGCGCCGCCGCCGCTTCGACCACCTTGGCAATGATGGTCTTGGCCTCGTTCGGGTGTTCCTCGATCCATTGCCCGAGACGATCGGCGACGATGCTCTCGACGATGGGCCGCACTTCCGAAGAGACGAGCTTGTCCTTGGTCTGCGACGAGAATTTCGGGTCCGGCACCTTGACCGACAGCACGCAGGTGAGGCCTTCGCGCATATCGTCGCCGGTGAGCTGCACCTTCTCCTTCTTGGTGATGCCGGCGCTGTTGGCATAGGCGTTCACGGTGCGGGTCAGTGCCGCGCGAAAGCCCGCAAGATGGGTGCCGCCATCGCTTTGCGGAATATTGTTCGTAAAGCACAGAACGTTCTCGTGATAGCTGTCGTTCCATTGCAGAGCCGCCTCGATGACGATGCCGTCGCGTTCGCCGATGATCAGCGTGGGCGGGGTGTGCAGGGCCTGCTTGTTGCGATCGAGATAGTCGACGAAGGCCTCGATACCGCCTTCGTAATGCAGGTCGACCTCCTGGGGCACGACGCCGCGCTTGTCGGTAAGCGTGATGGCCACACCGGAATTGAGGAAGGCCAGCTCGCGCAGGCGATGCTCGAGTTGCTGAAAGTCGAACACGGTGTTGCTGAAGGTGGTGCTGGAGGGCAGGAAGGATATCTCGCTGCCCGTCTCCTCGCCGGCGTCGCCTACGACCGTGAGAGGCGCCTCCGGCTCGCCGTCGCGGAAGACCATCGAGTGGGTCTCGCCGCCACGGCGGATGGTGAGTTCCAGACGGTCGGACAGCGCATTGACGACGGAGACGCCGACACCATGCAAGCCGCCCGAGACCTTGTAGGAATTCTGGTCGAATTTCCCGCCGGCGTGGAGCTGGGTCATGATGACCTCGGCGGCGGAGACGCCTTCTTCATCATGGATGTCGGTGGGAATGCCGCGGCCATTGTCGGTCACCGTGACCGAGCCGTCGGCATTCAGCGTTACGGTGATGCGGTCGCAAAATCCGGCCAGCGCCTCGTCAATGGCGTTAT
>CAZKTK010000063.1:0-11106 GCA_964555535.1 uncultured Rhodospirillaceae bacterium | reverse complement strand
GGCGTTGATTCCTGCCCGGTGGGCGGAAAGAGTTGCCGGGTTGCTTGCCATGGCGCGAGGCGCCGCTACACTCGCCCGCGGCGGCATGTCGAGGGGGGGGGAGATTTTGGCGATCGGGCGCATCTATGACCGTATTCTGGCGTCCCTGGCGGGTGTGGCTGCAGCGATACTCGGGCTGTCGGCCCTGCTGATCACGTTCGACGTCGTGTTGCGCGCATCGGGCTGGCAACCGCCTGCGCACACCGTGTCGCTGACGGAATATGGCCTGCTCTATGCCACCTTGCTGGGCGCGCCCTGGCTGCTGCGCCATCATGGGCATGTCCATGTCGAAGTGATTATCATGGTGCTTCCCGAGGGTTTGCGGCGCCTGGCGGAAGCGCTGGTCTGTCTTGTCTGTTGCGCCGCTTGCCTCGTGGTTGTCTGGGCAGCCGGCGATGCCATGCTCGACAATTTGGCACGCGGTAATTTCGACATGCGGTCCTTCGACATGCCGAAATGGCTGCTCTATGCGCCGTTTCCGCTGTCTTTCTCGATGATGGCGGGTGAGTTCCTGCGCTTTCTGTGGGGCCGCGAGTCCCTCTATGGCGAAGCGCCCGAAAGCGAGGGGCGGGTCTGATCCGCGATGGGATGGGTTGAGACCCTCGCCCTGATGCTGGGCATGGTGGTGGGGCTGATGGCGCTCGGCGTGCCGGTCGCCTTCGCCTTCCTCATTGCGGATCTGGTGGGCGCCTGGATATTCCTCGGCGACGTGCGGGGCTTGGGGCAGCTGGTCGGCAATGCGATCTCCTCGGTGACGCTGTTCACCCTCGTTCCGGTGCCGCTTTTCCTGATCATGGGCGAGCTGTTCTTTCACACCGGCCTTGCCATGCGGGTGTTCGACGCGCTCGATCTATGTCTCGGTCGCGTGCGCGGGCGGCTCAGCTATATGACCGTGATTGGCGGCACCATGTTCGCCACTTTGTCGGGCTCGAGCATCGCCAATACGGCCATGCTGGGTTCCTTGATGGTGCCGGAGATGAGCCGCCGCGGCTACAAGCCGGCCATGGCCATCGGGCCGATATTGGGCACCGGCGGTCTCGCCATGATCATTCCCCCGTCCAGCCTGGCGGTTCTCCTGGCCAGCCTCGCCAAGCTCGATGTCGGCAAGGTTCTGATCGCGGGCCTGTTGCCCGGGCTCATTCTGGCCGTGATGTATGTGAGCCTGATCTGGGTGCGCCTGCGTATCGACCCGGACGCGGCGCCCGGCTACGACGTGGAACCGGTGCCATTGCGGCGAAAGATCCTGGTGCTGCTGCGCGACATGATGCCGATGGCCCTGGTCGTGGCGCTGGTCATCGGTGTCATTCTGGGGGGGATCGCGACGCCATCCGAAGCGGCCGCCTTTGGCGTGGTCGGGGTCGCGGTCCTGGCGGCGGCCCTGCGTTGCCTGACCTGGAAGGCCATCGTGGCCAGCCTGCGCGGCGCGCTGCGGGTCACGGTGATGGCCTTCCTGATCATCATGATGTCTGCCACATTCGCGCAGATCCTTGCCTTTTCCGGTGCCAGCCGCGGGCTCATCGCCTGGGCCACCTCGGCGGAGGTCGCGCCCCTGGTGCTATTGGCGGCGATGTTCGGCGCCTTGCTCGTGCTCGGCATGTTCATGGACCAGCTGGCGATGATGCTGCTGACCGTGCCGATCTTCTTTCCGCTGGCCACGCAGCTCGGGTTCGATCCCATCTGGTTCGCGGTGATCGTACTGCTTGGGCTGGAGATCAGCTTGACCACTCCGCCTTTCGGGCTGCTGCTCTTTGTCATGAAGGGGGTGGCGCCGCCGGGCACCGGCATGCGCGATATCTACCTTGCCGCGATTCCTTTCATGGCCTGCGCCCTGGCGTTGGTCTTATTGCTGGTGGCGGTGCCCGATATCGCGCTGCTACTGGTACGTTGAGCGCCAAAGGACTAGTTTGTTCGCGCAAATGTCCCTAGGGAGGGGGAATATGAGCGAAACGGCAGCCAGCGAACCGGCCCCGGCGCCGGAAGTTCGCGAGGTTCTGGTCAACGACCTGCTCGACGTGTTGGCCGCGGGCGTGCGCGATTTTCGCGCGGCACCCCTGTACGGCCTGTTTTTCGGCGGCATCTATGCGCTCGGCGGCTGGTTGCTTATCCTGCTGCTGATCTATTTCGAGCTGCCGTTCCTGGTCTATCCGCTGGCAGTGGGCTTCGCCATCGTCGCCCCCTTCGTCGCCACAGGCTTCTACGCCGTCAGCTATTGCCTGGAAAAGGGCGATGACCTGAGCTGGGGGCGTGTGTTCGGCGCGGTGCGGCGAGCCGCCGGGCGGGAGCTCGGCTGGATGGCCCTGGTCACCGGCTTTTCGCTGTTCATCTGGGTGGATATCGCCGCCCTCATGTTCTTCGGCTTTTTGGGCATCCGCGCCATCAGCGCCACGGATTTGCTGACCGAGATCCTCACCACACCCATGGGCATCCTGTTCCTGGTTCTCGGCAATGCCGTCGGCGCGGCGATCTCGCTCATCGTCTTTTCCTTCTCCGTGACCTCTTTCCCGATGCTTTTCGAGCGCGATGTGGATTTCGTCACGGCCATGGTCACCAGCGTCAAGGTGGTCGTCCGCAACCGTCGCGCCATGGTGGCCTGGTGCATCACCATCGCCGTGTTGATCGCCGCCTGCCTGCTGACGGGGCTGCTGGGACTGTTCGTGATATTGCCGATTCTCGGCCACGCCTCCTGGCATCTTTACCGGCGGGCAATTGCCTAGGCGGGAGGCTTGAGCAGGTCGTAGTGGCTCAGGAGGGCGAGGAAGCGCCCTAGCGTCTCCTTCTGATAGGCGTCCATGTCGCGTCCCGCATAGTCGTGGAAGCCACGGCCCGTTTTCACCCCGATGGCACCGCTTTCTATGTTCTCGCGTACGGTATCGGGTGGGGCGTAGCGCTCGGCGCCCAGGCGGTCGCGCAGGTACTCGCTGGCGCGATAAAGCGTGTCGCCGCCGCCCCAGTCGATGAATTCGACTACACCCATGGCGGCGAAGCGGAAGCCGAGCCCGAAGCGCGTCGCGGTATCGATGGCCTCGGGCGTTGCCACACCTTCCTCGACCAGGCGCGCCGCCTCGTTCATGGCCAGCGCCTGCAGCCGCGGCACGATGAAGCCGGGCGAGGCGGCGCAGACCACAGGCACCTTGCCCACATCCTTCAAGAGCCCTTCCAGGCATTCGACCACACCGGCGTCGGTCTCACTACCGGGGCTGACCTCGACCAGCGGGATGATATGGGCGGGATTGAGCCAATGGGCGTTGAGGAAGCGCTGCGGGCGGATGACCATGGCCGCCAGCTCGTCCACCAGCATGCTCGATGTGGCGGAGGCGACGATGGCCTCGGGCCGTGCCCGGCGGCCGATCAGGGTCAGGGCCTCGCGCTTGGCATCGAGCGTCTCCGGCACTGCCTCGAACACCACATCCGCCGTCTCCAGCGGGCTCTCGTCCGCCACAACGGCGATACGGCCGACGATGTCGGATACCTTGTCGGCGGGCATAGCGCCGAATTCGACCAGGCTGCCCAGGCTGCGCTCGATGTCGGCGAAGGCCTCGGAGCGCAAGGATTCGTGATCGTCGTTGGCGCGCGGCTTGGTGTCGATCAGGGTAATCGGGTGGCCGGCATAGGCGAAGACATGGGCCAGCCCGCGCCCCATGCGCCCGGCGCCGACAACGGCAATGGTGGTCACGTCAGCCCACTCTTGAGGAGTTGCATCATATTTTCTGCAGTAAGGCTTTGAAGTTCAAGTGACTTTATCGTTCGGCCAGTCACGCCAAAATCTTCACCAACCGCAGCAGAGGCGATAGCGAGCAGGCCGCTGGCGACAGGGGTTGCTACGTTCGCCCACTGCCCGAGCGAGACCAGCAGGGCCAGGCCATAGGCCACATCCTCGCGCATGTATCGGTGTTGCATCAGGTCCAGGGATTCGCGCCAGTCGCCGCTGTCGACCAGGCGTTCGTGCGCCGCATTGCCGTACATCCATTCCTCGCGGGCGTCGTCGTAATGGTCGGCGAGGCGGAAATGGGGCGCGCCATAGCCGAGCGCCTCGCGGATCGCCACGCGCTCCTCGTCGAGCGCATCGGTCACGCGGCGGATGGCGGGCTGGGTGCCTTCATTGTGGATGTCCCAATGCTCGAAATGCTCGATCGGCCCGGCATTCATCAGGATCAGCGGCGGATGGATGATCGGGCCCGCGTTCATCAAGGCGCCGTCCAGCCCGTCCTTGAGCCGCTCTATGGCGGGAAAGGCCTGTTCCAAGATGGCGAAAGCTTCGTCCGAGCGGCGGGCGGGAAAGACGCCGCTCGGCAAACGCGTCGCGCGGGTGGTGATGGCAACGGCGGCAGGCCCCGCCTTGCGCGTCAGCCACGGCAGGGTGCCGGCTTCGGCGATGGCGATGTCGAGCGGGCCGCCCGCATTGGCAATCTCGCGCGCCATGACGTAAGAGCCGAACGTGCCCGGCGGCAGATAGATGACCTGCTCGGAGGTGACATGCGGCGCGATGGTGCGTGCGATGTCGGCTTGGGCGAAGGCGGGAAGGGGGCTTACCAGCATGTCGGCGCCGGCAACCGCTTCGCCCACGTCATCGGTAATCACGTCGAGCGGGATTTGACGTTTGCCGCGAAAGTCGATCAGCTCGATGCCGCCGGCCTCGCGCAACGGCGCCAGGGCCGCGGTGTCGCGGCGCCAAAGCCTGATTCGGTGTCCCTGCTCGGCAAGATCGGCTGCCGCGGCATAGGAACCGTTGCCGCCGCCGATCACGGCAATATCCATTACTTCCCCCATTTCCTGGCATTCTGCTGTGCCGGCGCGCATCATTCGTGGCTGTCCGGGCTCCGTCAAGGCGGCGTCTTTGCAGAAGCCGCCGCATCCCCCAATATTGCCCGGCCCACGCGGGAGTTGAGGAATGGACGGCAACGATCATTTCGACCTGGACGCCTACAAGCCGGCCAATATGGCCCGCATGGCCGAGCAATCGGGCGTGGCGAAAGCCAATATGGTCCTGCCGCAGCTTTTCGTCCTGGGCACGCTGGCCGGCGCCTTCATCGCGTTCGGGGCGCTGTTCTATCTGCTCACCGTGACAGATAGCGGTCTTGGCTACGGCCCGACGCGCCTGCTTGGCGGGGTCGCCTTCTCGCTGGGCCTGATCCTGGTGGTGGTGGCGGGCGCGGAGCTTTTCACCGGCAACAACCTGATCGTCCTGGCCTACGCCCATGGCCAGATCCCCATGCTGGCAATGCTGCGCAATTGGGGTGTGGTCTATGTGGCGAATCTGGTGGGATCGCTGATCATGGTGGTGGCGGCGCTCGCTTCCGGCATCCTCGACGGCGCCATGGGCGAGACCGCCGTGGCCGTTGCGAAGGGCAAGGCGGGACTTTCACCGTTCGAAGCGCTGGTGCGCGGCATTCTCTGCAACACCTTGGTCTGCCTTGCGGTCTGGCTAAGCTATGCGGCGCGCCGGGTGAGCGGCAAGGTGCTGGCCATCGTCTTTCCCATCGCCGCATTCGTGGCTCTCGGTTTCGAGCATTCGGTCGCGAACATGTTCCTCATGCCGCTTGGGCTCATCCTCGCCGATATGCCCGTGCTGGCGCCGACCATCGCCAATCTCGTGCCGGTGACCATCGGCAACATCATCGGCGGCGCCGGTTTCGTCGCCGCCACCTATTGGTTCTGTTATCTGAAGGATCGCTGATGACCCGTCTCGCCGGGCTTGCCCCAATCGTCCTTGCCATGCTGTTGGCGGCCTGTGCCGAGACGGAAACACCCGTGACGGAGCGCATCGTTGCGCCTGCGCCATTCGGCCATCCGGTCGAGCGGGCACTTGCCGCACGCGGCCACGGTCGCGACGCGCTCGGCATGATCGACAACTTGATCAGCTATCAAGGCGTGGCCTTGCCGTGGGGCATGGGCCCCGGCGCACAGCGGCTGCTGGCGCAGCCTCTGCGCAGTGCCGATGTCGCCCGCGGTGTCGGCTTGCCCGAACCGGTCGCGGTGGTGGCGGCGTTGGATTGGTCGCCGCCCGACGATCTGCCGCCGGTGGTCGCGGATTTCGTCTCCTATCTCGTAACCGGCTTTGCGGCTGCCCGCGGGCGCCTCTGGGCGGCTTTGCCGGAAGAGTGCTGCGACCGCGGCGCGCTGCTGGCGGGGGTCGAATCGACAGGACGGCCGGCGGCCGCGCTTGCGCGTCTCGCGCGTGGCGTCGATGCCTCCGCGTTGGATAATGCGGCCGCTGCCGTGCTCGGTATCGATGCGGAGGTCGCCGCCCGCTTCGCCGATGGCACGTTGGCCCGGGAACTCGCGCTCTTGCCGGCAAGCCGCGTGATCGAATCGCCCATGGGGCTGGTGGTGCTTGCGGGGCGCGGCAACGATGCCCATGAGATGGGGTCCATTATCGTTGATGTGGGCGGCAATGACGAATACGACATGGATGCCCTGACCGCCGCCGGGGCGGCTTTCATCGTCGATGTCGCCGGCGACGACAATTATCGCGGCGGCTCAGCCGCCGTCCTCGACGTGGTGATCACTATCGATTTGCAAGGCGGCGACCTCTATCAGGCACCGACACCGGGCATTGCGGCGGCCATCGGCGGCATTGCCCTGCTGCACGATGTGAACGGCGACGACAGCTACAAGGCGGCCGCTTTTGCGCAAGGCGCTGCGATCGCCGGATTTGCCGTGTTGCAGGACGATGCCGGCAACGACCGCTATCGCATCGGCTGGCGGGGGCAGGGCTTCGGCGGCCCACTCGGTTTCGGCGCGGTTCTCGATGCGCAAGGCGACGACGATTACGGCGCCGAGGATGGTCCCGCCGATCCCTTCGCCCGCAGCGGCGGCCTGCTCGCCTATGCCCAGGGCGTCGGCATCGGCTGGCGCGGAACCCTGGCCGGCGGCGTCGGGCTGTTGCGCGATGGCGGCGGCAACGATGTCTACCGCGCGCCGATGTTTGCCCAAGGCGTGGGCTATTATTTCGGCTTCGGCGCGCTCGACGACCATGGCGGCGACGACCGCTACCAGGGTAGCCGTTACGGCCAGGGCATGGGCGCCCATGGCGGTATCGGCGTGCTTACCGATGCCGGCGGCGCCGACGGCTATGCCATGAGCGTCGGTGTCGGCCAAGGCATGGGCCTCGACTTGGCCATCGGGGTCCTGCGGGACGAAGGCCGTTCCGGCGACCGCTATCAGGCCGCGACCCTCGCCCAGGGTGCCAGCACCAGCAATGGCTTCGGCCTGCTCGAGGATGCCGGCGGAAGCGACATCTACGCCCTGTCCGGGATTGGCGAGGGCTGGGGGCGCTCGGTGCCGTCACGGGGCCTGCCGGGGCTGCCCTTCCTGATCGATGCCGATGGCAGCGCGAGCTATCAGCTGGACGGCGAGCCGCTGGCCGATGCGGCGCGGGGGCTTGGCGGGCCGATGGCCAATCGCGCCCGCGAGCTGCCGCCCAGTCCGCGCCACGAATGCCCGGCGGCGGGACGGGATCCGCACATCTATCAGCCCGGCGACCCGGTCGACGAGTGGCTGGCACGCAGCGCGCCGATATTCGGCAGCGCGGATGGTCTGGGCCTCGCCTATTACGCCCGTCTCTGGGCAAGCCTGCCCGACAGCTTGCCGGCGCTGATGGCGGTCGTGCCGCCGACCGAGGCAGCCTTGACCACCAATCTGCAGACCTTGCTGCGCTGCTACTTGCGCTATTCCGAACAAGCCGAGACCGAGGCCATATTGCGGACCGTCACGCAGGCGGCAAGCAGCGGCACGGGGCAGGCGGGCCTCGCGGTGGCCTTGTTGCGGGGGGCGCTGCCCGATGCGCAAACCTCGCTCGCGGTTGCCCAGGCGGCTTCGGCCAATCCGGTCTGCTCGACCCGAGCCGGGGCGATGTCGTTGGCGCGCCTCGGTGCAGCCGGCGATGCCTCGCTGGCCGGGTCTCTGCGTCAGCTTGCGATCAAGGGCCTGTCGGATCCCTGTTGGCAGGCCAAGGCCTGGGCGCTCGGCTTGTGGAACGAGGTGGCGGCCGGAGCGGACTTGCCGCCGGACGTGCTTGCGGCGCTGCCCGAAGTGCTCAGGACGCGTCTGGCGCAGGTCGGCGCCACGGGCTCAGCTGCAGCGCCACAATAACTGCCAGGCTGGCAGCGCCGATGGCCGAGGCCAGCAGGTCGGGCAGAAGCAGGAGAATGGCCGTGGCGAAGAGCACGAGCCTTTGCCACCACGGTGCCGGCCGCAGGAAATAGCCGTGCAGGGACCCGGCCAGGCAGGTCACGCCGACCAGGCCCGTAAGCACGGCAATCACGATCTCGCCCGTTTCGCCGACCAGCAACAGGGCCGGCGCAAAGACGAACAGATAGGGCACCAAGTAGCCGGTGGCACCGAGCTTGACGGCGGCCAGCCCGGAGGAGAACAGTTTCGCACCGCTGACGCTGTTGGCGGCGAATACCGCCATGGCGACGGGCGGGGTGATCGAGGACAGGATGGCGAAATAGAAGACGAACATGTGGGCGGCGGGCTTGAACACGCCGAGGCCCACCAGGGCGGGCACCAAGAGGGCGACCTGCATGATGTAGGCGGGCGTGGTCGGCAGCCCCATGCCGAGTATGATGCCGGCGATCATGGTCAGCACCAGAGCAGGCCAAAGACTGTTCTGTGCCGCGTCGACCACCAATTGCGTGAAGTCCAGGCCGAGGCCCGTGAGACTGATGATGCCGATGACGATACCGGCGCAGGCGCAGGCCGCGGCCACTGCGAGGCAGTTCTTTGCACCGGTCGACAGTGCCTCGACGATCATGGCCGGGCCGACGGTTTTGCGCGTCGTGGGGTGCAACAGGGCAACGGGAATGATCGAGGCGATACCGCATAGCGCCGCGTAAGGAGCGCTGCGGCCGCTCATGAGCACGCCTATGATCACGGCCATCGGCAGGAACAGGTGGCCGTGGCTTGCCAGCACCTCGCGCAGCACCGGCAGCTCGCTGCGCGGCAGGCCTTCCATGCCCGTCCGCTTGGCCTCGAAATGCACGGCCATGAACAATGCGACATAGAACAGGACCGCCGGAATGAGCGCGTAGCCCGCGACCTCGAGGAAGCTCACCCCCAGCATCTCGGCCATGACGAAAGCGGCGGCGCCCATGATCGGCGGCATGATCTGGCCGCCGGTAGACGCTACGGCCTCGACCGCGCCAGCAAAAGCCGGGCGGTAGCCGATACGCTTCATCAGGGGGATGGTCAGCACGCCGGTGGTCATGACGTTGGAGACGGCGCTTCCCGATACCGTGCCGAACAGCCCGCTCGTCAGGCAGGCGACCTTGGCCGGGCCACCGGGCGTATGCCCAGTCAGCGCCATGGCGAATGACATGAAGAGCTTGCCCGTGCCGACGCGTTCGAGAAATGCGCCGAACAATACGAAAAGCACGACATATTTCGCCGAGACGCTGAGCGGGATGCCGAAGATGCCGTTCGTGGTGAGGTAAAGTTCCTCCACCAGCTCTTCGATCAAATAGCCGTCGAGCAGGGCGTAGGCGAGGAAGACGGTTGCCGTGATCGGCAGGGCGAGGCCGATGACCCGTCGCGATGCCTCCAGCACCAGAACCACGAGAGCGCAGCCGAGCCAAAGTTCCGTTGGGGTCGGCGGGTCGACATATTGAATGCGGACGTTGGTCAGGTAGTCCTGATTGAAGAGAATGTAGCCGAGACAGGCGAGAGACAGCGCCAGTGGAGCGCCGTCGAGGACGATACGCCCGAGCCAGCCCTTGCCCATGGGGCGGGCAAGGAAGATCAGGGTCATGGCGAAGGCGAGATGAATGGGCCGGAAGACAAGCTCCTCCGGCGGACCGGTAAGGCCTACGCCAAGATGGTAGACGGCCATGGTGGCCGCCAGCGCGGTAACCAGTGTCGTAAGGCTCAGCCAGCGCCGCTCTGTCGGAGACTCGGTCAGTCGAGAACTCCCATCTCGCGGTAGTAGCGCTCGGCGCCGGGATGCATGGGCACGCCGACCGGGGTCGCCAGCATCTCGACCGTTGTGCCGTCCATGGCGGAGACGACGGCGGCGATTCCCTCGAGGTTCTCGGCCAGCGCCTTGACGATGGCATAGGCCGCGTCGTCCGAGACCTCGGCATTGACGATGACCTGGGTCCAGGTGCCGAAGGTGAGGACCGGCGCTTCCTGTTCGGGATAGGTGCCGGCGGCGATCTCGTGGCGGACATATTGCGGGTTGAAGACCTGCAAGGCCGCCAGTGCCTCGTCGTCGTAGTCGAGCACGCGTACGTCGCGTGACGAGGCCGCGTCCATGACGGCGCCGGCCGGCACGGTGGTGAACACGGTATAGGCGTCCACATGCCCGTCCTTGAAAAGCGCCACTGCGTCGACATAGCCGACGTGATTGACGTTCGCCAGGTCGTCATAGGTCAGGCCGAAGACCTCCAGCGACTGGCGCGAGGCCTGCTCGCCCGAATGGCCGCGCGGCCCGACCGCGATGGCACGCCCGGCCATGTCGGCGATCGAGCCGACCTCGCCGTCTTTGGCCACGACGAACTGGAAGAATTGCGGATAGAGCACGGCGAGATTGCGGATATTCTGTGCCTCGCCGCGGAACGGCGCGTTGCCGGCGATCGCATCCATGGTCGAGGTGACATTGCCCAAGCCGACCTGGGCCTTGCCGGATTCGACCGCCATGACATTGCTGATGCCGCCGCCGGGCTGCACGCGCAGTCTCACATCCGCATCGACGCCGCGCACGAAATTGGCGATGGCGCCGCCCAGCGGATACCATGAGCCGCCTTGGGGGCCGGTCATGAAGCGATAGGTCTCGGCCGCAGCCGGGCCCGCCGCCAACAGGCCGAGCCCGAGCGCCGCCTTGATCACTGTCTGAAACGCCATGTCGGCCTCCCGATTTCGTCTGCGCCCAAGCTAATCGATGATCCGGGCGTTTGGAACCGGTTTGCCCGATCGGCACTGGCAATCTCTCTTGGGACATGACCGCAGTTCCGAAGCTCTCGCATCCCCAGCGGATTCTTGACGAACTGGTTTGCCGGTGCAACATGTCGCCGGACATGACCCTCGGTTATCGGAGGGCCTTTGAGGTGGGATGGCATGAGAACGGATCTT
>CAZKTK010000062.1:0-11137 GCA_964555535.1 uncultured Rhodospirillaceae bacterium | reverse complement strand
CCATGCGGCCTTGAGAACTCTCATGAGCAATAGGTAACTGTCACCGATTATTTAGCTCAAGTCGCCCAGGCGGGTGGGGTGTCGCCGGCGGCGGCGAGCTCTTCGATCCAGTCCAGGCGGTCGTGGCCGAAGAACATCTCATCGCCCACGAACATGGTCGGTGCACCGAAGACACCGCGCGCGACCGCTTCCTCGGTGTTGGCCTTGAGCTCGTCCTTGACCGCCTGCTCCTGGACCAGGGCGCCGTAGCGGGCAGGGTCGAGGCCGGCGGCGATCAGCACCGCACCGATCTCCTCGATCTCCCCCATATCGCGCTCCTCGACCCAAACGGCGCGGTACATGGCATTGAGATAGGGCGTGAACTCGCCCTCGTGCTGGGCCGCCACGGCCCCGCGCATGATGGCGAGCGTGTTGACCGGAAAATGCGGGTTGAAGGCGTAATCGACGCCGAGCTTGACGGCGCTGCGCGCGATGTCGCGGCCCATATAGCTGCCCTTGGCCGGGACTGCCGCCGGCGAGGTGCTGCCGATCGCCTTGAAGACGCCGCCAAGCAGCATGGGCCGGTAGACCAGCGAGGCGCCGGTGCGCTCGGCAATGCCGGGAAGCTGGGTATGCGCCATATAGGCGGTGGGGCTGCCGAAGTCGAAAAAGAACTCGATGGTCGCTGTCATTGTGTCAGGCCTCCGCGCTGGGTCTGGCGCCGATCTCCGCGTACCAGCGGGTGGCGTTGGTGCAGGTTTCGGGCACGCCGATCTCAACGCGCCCGGCAAAGCCGATAGCAACGAAAGCGGTGATATCGGCGATGCTGAAGGTTTCTCCGGCCAAGTACCGAGCCTCCCCGAGGCGGGCATCGATAGTCTCGAAAAAGCGTGCCAAGCTTGCCTTGCCGCGGTCGATCAGTGCCGGGATCTGCGGCACCCCGCGCACCCCGGCAATTCCGCGATCCTCGAACATGGGCGCCGCGTTGCGCACGATCTCGGCCACCGCCTGCACGCCTTCGAGTTCCGCGCGGCGGTTCCACATCTCGACCATGGCGCGCTCCACAGCCCCGCTGCCGAACAGCGGCGGATCGGGCTGGATCTCCTCGAAATAGCGGCAAATGGCCACCGACTCGCTGATGCAGGTGCCATCGTCGAGCTCGAGCAGGGGGATCGTACGGCCTGGATTCTTCTCCCCGAACCAGTCGCTGAAATGCTCCATTTCACGCGTGTTGACGCTGACGAGCGGCACCTCGATGCCCTTCTCGGCAAGGAAGATGCGCACGCGGCGCGGATTGGGGGCGAGGGAAAAGTCGTAGAGTTTCATGGCTCACCAGTTCTCGTGAAAGGGTCGGATCTCGACATCGAAAGACCAGGCCGAGCTCGCCTGGTGGGCGACGTGGAAAACCTCATCCGCGATATCCTTTGGCTTGCAAAAGAAATCGTCCGGCTCGTCGGGGCGCATTTGCGGGCGTGTCCACGGCGTGTCGATGGCGGCATCGATAGTCACATAGGCGACGTGCACGCCCTGGGGCCCAAGGTCGCGGGCCATGGATTGCGCCAATATCCGCTGGGCCGCCTTGGTCGGCGCGAACATGGAAAAGCGGGGCTTGCCGCGCCAGGCGGAGGTGTTGCCGGTAACGATGATGGCGCCCTTGCCGGCCTCGACCATGGCCGGCACGACGGCCTGGGCGAGCACCATCAGCGCCGTGGTATTGACCCGGAAGATATGCTCGAACTTTTCCGGATCCGCTTCCAGAACGGTGCCGAACGAGGCGGTCACGGCGTTATGAATGGCGGCGCTCGGTGCGCCCATCTCCTCTGCGACCTGCGCCACCGTCGCCTTGAAATGGTCGAGATCACCCACATCGCAGACGAAGCCGCGGCTGCCTTCGATCTCGCCCTCAAGCCGCGTCAGGCGCTCTTCGGTTCGCGCCAGCATGGCGACACGATAGCCGCCCGCCGCAAAGCGCCGCGCGCAAGCAGCGCCGGTACCGTCACCCGCACCCGTGATCAGACAGACCGGCTGGCCCATGGCCGCAACCTTCCTTGCTCAGAAACGCGTATCGTCGCCATCGGGCAGTTCCCATATCGGCCCGTCGAGCCCGTGGCGCTCTATGATTTCGCGGGCTTCCGCGAGCGTCCATTTCTGCCAATCCCGCTCCAAGTGACGCGAGTACCAGTCGGCGGCGAACCGCGCCACGGTATCGACCGGGCGCACATCGCCCTTGGGTATGCCGTGGCGGAAGCACCAGGACTGGACATCGGCATCAGATTCGAAGAACAGCATAGTGCTGCAACTGTACACCACGTTGTCCCAGACCCGCTGCATGGGAATGGGGAAGTGGACCACGAGGTCTTCATTGTCCACCTTGCCGTCGCTGACCGTGAGGGTGACCTGCTTGTCTTCGCCGCCAAGCGTCGAGGTGATGGTGACAGTGCCGCCGACCAGGGCGGCGATGCCGAGCGAGCACCAGGCGCAATTGCCCCACCAGACCCTGCGCCCGGACCGCACCAGAAAGTTGGTCGGCGCCAGCGAGAAGGGATGGATCGCCCAGACCTCGTCGCTGCCCGGATGCAGCACCACGCCGTGATCCTCGGCGAGCTTGCGAAAGCCTTCGCGCATCACGTCGGGCATCACCTGGTAACGGGTCGCCAGCACCGACAGGTGCGGTGCGCGCCCATTGGCGACGATATCGTTGAGGATGCTGTAGTGCAGTTGCCCGCTGGTCAGAGTCACGTAGGGTCTCCTATTCTGCCGCCGCGCGCAGCGGTGAGGTCAGGCGCTCGCGCGCGGTTTCGTATTCCTCGGCGAGGCGGTCGACGAGAGCTGCCGCAGGGGTCACCGCCTTGATGGCGCCGATGCCCTGCCCCGAGCCCCAAATGTCGCGCCACACTTTCTTGGCCGCGCTGCCGCCGGACTTGAAATCCATCTTGGAAGGATCGGCGTCCGGCAGGTCCTGCGGATCGAGCCCGGCATTCGCGATGGACGACCCGAGATAGTTGCCATGAATGCCCGAGAAATAGTTGGTGTAGACGATATCTTCGGCGACGCCGTCGACGATGGCCTGCTTGTAGGCGTCGATGGCATTGGCTTCCTCGGTGGCGACAAAAGGCGTGCCGATATAGGCGAAGTCGGCACCCATGGCCTGGGCGGCGAGCACCGCGCCACCGCGGGCGATGGCACCGGACAAGGCGAGCGGGCCGTCGAACCATTCGCGGATTTCCTGGATCAGGGCGAACGGCGACAGCGTGCCGGCATGCCCGCCGGCCCCGGCGCAGACCGCGATCAGACCGTCCGCACCCTTCTCTATCGCCTTGCGGGCAAAGTGAATGTTGATGATGTCGTGCAACACGATGCCGCCATAGGAATGCACCGCATCGCACACTTCCGGGCGGGCACCGAGGGAAGTAATGACGATGGGCACCTTGTGCTTGACGCACATTTCCATGTCGTGGTCGAGGCGGTTGTTGGACTTGTGCACGATCTGGTTCACGGCGAAGGGTGCCGCCGGGCGATCCGGGTGCGCCGCATCATGCGCCGCCAGGGTCTCCTTGATCTCCGCCAGCCAGTCGTCGAGAGCCTCGGCGGGCCGCGCATTGAGTCCGGGAAAGGAGCCGACGACGCCCGCGGTGCATTGGGCGATGACCAGCTTCGGATTGGATATCATGAACAGCGGCGCACCGATCACGGGGATGCGCAATGTGCCGTCGAGCACGGGTGGCAGGGTCATCGTGGCGGATCTCCTGGTTGGGCGGCACCGAGGCGTACGGCCATCGCCGGCACGGTGGTGCCGTCGCTGTCCCGGCAAAAACGAAGCGATACCGGATCGCCGCTCTGGCGGTCAACGAGCGCAGCCCGCCGGCCGCTTGCCTGCGGCATCCAGGTCTCGCCCCATTCGACCAGGGCGGCAAGCACCGGCAGCATGGCCTCGCCTTTCTCGGTCAGCACATATTCCTGTCTGCGACCGTCGTCATGCAGCGGTTTGCGATCGAGCAGGCCGGCATCGGTCAAATGCTTGAGCCGCGTCGTGAGCACGCTGCGCGAGACGCCGAGGCGTTGCTGGAACGTTTCGAAACGGGTCACGCCCACCAAGGCGTCGCGCAAGATCAGCAATGTCCAGCGATCGCCGATGATGCCGAGCGCATCGGCAATCGGGCAATTCAGTCTGGTGTAAGGACGGCTTTGCGCCTCCATCGCCGCGCTCCTTCCCGTCGCGCCGGCGGCCCGGCGACATCTGCGTTGCGGTCGGAACAGACCATTACGGCATCGTCGCCGGGAACAAAAGTTCAAATTTCGAACTTGCGGCCCGGGATCAGAACGCCGAGCCGGACTTGATGCCAAAGCGCTTGAAGACGATGGCCGCCGGGCAGAACCGGGTGAAGGCCGACTGCAACAGGTTCACGCCGACGAATGCCGTGAGCAGCAGCCACGCCGGATGGACGAAATGGGCGAGCACCGCGCTGATGAGAACCATCACGCCGGCAAAGGCCAGAATGACGTGATCGAGAGTCTTGGGCATGGAGCACCTTTCTTTTGTGAGCGGGAATGTCGAATTCGCTTGATCGTATAGTCAGAATACCCGTATATACGCAAGTATGAATATTGAAACCACGGAAATGGACCGCACCGCCGACGCCGCGAGCGATCTGCTCAAGGCGCTGGCCAACCGTCATCGCCTGATGATCGTCTGTCAGTTGGTTGATGGCGAACGTGCCGTCAGTGATCTCGCCGCCCGCCTCGGCATTCGCCAAACCACCGTCTCCCAGCATCTCGCATTGCTGCGCAAGGACGGCATTGTCGCCACGCGGCGCGACGGCCAGACGATCTACTATCGCATCGGCAGCGACAACGCGCGCGCCATCGTGGAAACCCTCTACCGCTGTTTCTGCGCCGCGGAGGACGCCCGGTGACGGCGCGCGCCCTGTTTGCCTTGTTGGCCATTTGGGCAGGCGCCGCCAACGCCGAGACCGCGCATTTGGTCGAGGCCCGCGAGCTGACGGATTGGAAGGCGGTGTTCGCCACGGTCGAAAGCGTCAGTGTGGTACCGGCCCGCGCCCGCCTTGGCGGAACCGTGGCAAGCCTCGCCATCGATGAGGGCGACACCGTGGCCGAAGGACAGGTCCTGGCCGTGATCGGCGACGAAAAGCTGGTGCTACAGACGCGCTCGGCCGATGCCCGTATCGCCGGCCTTGTCGCGCAGCGCGAGCAGGCGGAGACAGAGTTCGCCCGCGCCGAAGAGTTGTTCGCCCGCGGCACCATTCCGCGCACGCGCCTCGACGATGCCCGTACCGCCCTTGATGTCGCCAGCAATGCTTTGGCGGCCGAGCAGGCACAGCGCCAGGTGCTGACGCAGCAGCGCAGCGAAGGCCAGGTCCTGGCGCCCAAGGCCGGACGCGTGCTCGCTGTGCCGCTGAGCGCGGGCTCCGTGGTGATGCCCGGCGAGGCGGTGGCGATGATCGCCGAAGCGCAATACGTGTTGCGCCTGCGCCTGCCGGAACGCCACGCCGAGGCGCTTGTCATCGACAGCGAGATCCGGCTCGCCGACGAGACAGAACGCAGCGGCAGGATCGTCACGGTCTATCCCGAGATCAGCGCCGGTCGCGTAGTTGCCGATGCCAGGGTAGACGGGCTCGGCAGCTATTTCGTGGGCGAGCGCGTGCTTGTGCGGATCGCGACCGGCAGCCGTCGCGGCATCGTCGTGCCGCGCACCTATCTGAGCACCCGCTATGGGGTCGACTTCGTGCGCCTGCTGGCGGCAGACGGCGCCGCTGCCGATGTGCCGGTCCAGGTCGGGCGCGCAAGGGCGCTCGCCGAAATCCCCGACGGCATCGAGATTCTCTCCGGCCTGCGCGACGGTGACCGGTTGGTCCTGCGATGAAATTGGGTCTTTCGGGTGCGCTTGCGCGCGCCTCCATCGCCTCACCGCTGACGCCGCTGTTCCTGCTCGGCGCCCTGGCCCTCGGCCTGGCGGCGCTCCTGACCATCGCGCGCGAAGAAGAGCCCCAGATCAGCGTGCCGATGATCGACATCCACATTGCAGCCGACGGCCTGAAGGCGGCGGACGCGGCAGAACTCGTCACCAAGCCCCTCGAGGCCATCGTCAAGGCCATCGACGGGGTCGAGCATATCTACAGCCGCTCCGAGGACGATCGGGTTATCGTTACCGCGCGCTTCGTGGTCGGCACCAATGCGGAAGATGCGATCGTTCGCGTCCACGAAAAGGTTCGCGCAAATCTCGACCGCATTCCCATGGGCATTGCCGAGCCGCTGATTGTCGGGCGCGGCATCGACGATGTTCCCATCGTCGTCGCCACCCTGTCGCCTGAGCCGGTAACGGCAGATGCCTGGTCGGACAGCCAGCTCCATCGCATAGCCGACGCCCTGCGCGACGAGCTGGTCAAGGTCGAGGATGTGGGCTTGAGCTTTCTCGTCGGCGGACGGCCGGAGCAGATCCGCATCGAGCCCGACCCCGAGCGCCTCAGCGCCTATGGCCTGACCCTGGCGCAGCTCAGCGCCAAGATCCGCGATGCCAACCGGTCTTTCATCGCGGGTCAGGTGCGCAGCGCCGGCGAAACGCGCATTGTCGCCGCAGGCCAGACCTTGCAGGACATCCCCGATATCGGCCTGTTGCTGGTGACCACGCGCGAAGGCCGCCCGGTCTATGTCAGCGATGTCGCCACCATCGTCGTCGGCGGACGCCCGACGGAGCAACGGGTCTGGAGCCTGCGCCCTGGCGGCGAGAGGCCGCTGCCAGCGGTAAGCCTCGCCTTCGCCAAGCGCGCCGGGTCCAATGCCGTGGTGGTTGCGGATGCGCTGACGGAAACCATTGAAAGCCTGCAAGGCAGCCTGATACCCGACGGCGTCCATGTCGAGATAACCCGCGATTACGGCGAGAGCGCCGACGAGAAGGCCAACGAGCTGCTCTTCCACCTGGGCCTTGCCACCATCTCAATCGTGCTGCTCATCGCCATCGCCATCGGCCGCCGCGAGGCACTGGTGACCCTCGTTGTCATCCCCACCACCATCCTGCTCACCCTGTTCGCCGCCAAGGTGATGGGCTACACCATCAACCGGGTCAGCCTTTTCGCCTTGATCTTCGCCATTGGCATCCTGGTCGACGATGCCATCGTGATGATCGAGAATATCGCCCGTCACTGGGGCATGGGCGATGGGCGCACGCGCGCAAAAGCGGCCATCGAGGCGGTGGCGGAAGTCGGCAATCCAACGATAGTAGCAACCCTAACCGTTATCGCGGCACTGCTGCCGATGCTGTTCGTATCCGGCCTGATGGGGCCGTACATGGCGCCAATACCCGTCAACGCCTCCGCGGCAATGCTGTTCTCGTTCTTCGTCGCCGTGATGATCGCGCCCTGGCTGATGCTGAAGCTTGCGCCGCGGGCTGCCGCCGGCGCCTCGCAGCATGGTGGCGAGGGCGCGCTCGGGCGTCTCTATCGCCGTGTCGCGGGACCGATCATCCGCAGCCGGGCGCGTGCGCTCGTCTTTCTGCTTCTTGTCGGCGCCGCGACGATCGCGGCCGGCGCCTTGATCGCGACCCGCGATGTCACGGTCAAGCTGCTGCCCTTCGACAACAAGTCGGAGCTGCAGGTGGTGATCGACCTGCCGGAGGGCGCGAGCCTCGAAGATACGGAACGCGCCCTGTTCGCCGCCGCCCACCACCTGGAAGGCGTGCCGGAAGTGGTTTCCATGCAGGCCTATGCGGGAACAGCCGCGCCCTTCGACTTCAACGGCCTGGTGCGCCACAGCTATCTCCGCCAATCGTCGGAGCTCGGCGAGCTGCAAGTCAACCTGACGCCGAAGGGCGAGCGCGCGCGCAGCAGCCACGAGATTGCGCTGGAGCTGCGCCGGTGCCTGGCCGACCTGGCCCTGCCTGCCGGCAGCGCGCTCAAGGTCGTGGAAGTGCCGCCCGGGCCGCCGGTGCTGGCGACGCTGCTTGCGGAAATCTATGGCCCCGATGCCGCGACCCGGCGGGCGGTGACGCGGGAGTTGCGGGCAATCTTCGAGTCCGTGCCTTTCATCGTCGATATCGACGACAGCATCGGCGCACCGCGCCCGCGCCTGCGCATCGCCATTGACCAGGACAGGCTGGAGCATTTCGGCGTCGAACAGCGAGACGTCTATGCCACGCTAGATGCCCTGCTCGGCGGCGAGGCCGTGGGCTATTCCCACCGCGGCGCGGGCCGCGACCCCATCGAGATCGCGGTACGCCTCGGCAAGGAAGACCTGGTCTGGGACGAGCGCCTGGCGGCAACGCCCGTGCCCGCCAATGCGTTGCCCGGCGACCGCCGCATCGTCGAGCTCGGCGACGTGGTGAGCGTCAGCGAGGAGCTCGGCTCCTACCCCCTCTTCCGCCACAACGGGCGCGACGCGGAGATGGTCATGGCAGAGCTCGCCGGCGCCTACGAGGCCCCGGTCTACGGCATGATCGCCGTCGCCGACCTGGTCGAGGCCCATGACTGGGGCGAGCTGCCCGCGCCCGTCATCCGCCTCAACGGCCAGCCCCACGACGAATCGGGGGTGACCGTGTTGTGGGACGGCGAATGGGAGATCACCTGGGTGACCTTCCGCGACATGGGCATCGCCTTCGCCCTCGCCCTGCTCGGCATCTACGTGCTGGTGGTGGGTCAGTTCGGCTCCTTCCGCCTGCCGCTGGTGGTGCTGGTGCCGGTGCCGCTGACCTTGATCGGCATCATGCCCGGCCACTGGCTGTTCGACGCACCGTTCACCGCGACCTCGATGATCGGCTTCATCGCGCTTGCCGGCATCATCGTGCGCAACTCGATCCTGCTGATCGATTTCATCCGCCACGACGGCAACGGGGACAAGCCCCTGCGCGAGGTGCTGCTCGATGCCGGCGCGACGCGCTTCAAGCCGATCCTGCTCACTGCGCTCGCCGCCATGATCGGCGGCGCCACCATCCTGCTCGACCCGATCTTCCAGGGCCTGGCGATCTCTCTCCTTTTCGGCCTCGCCGCCTCGACCCTGCTCACGGTCCTCGTCATCCCCGCCATCTACGTGGTGCTGAAGCGATAAAACGATTGCGGCCCGTCCGCCGCTTGCGCATAGTCGCGCCCGAGAAAAGTTCTGTTCTGGAACTTTCAGCCGGGAGGGTGCCTTGGGCGAAGCGGTGGCGATCGAGACGGGGACGGAGCAGCTGCTGTGTGCGCTGCGGGACGGTGTCTGCACGATCACCCTGAACCGGCCCGAGGCGCGCAATGCACTTTCCGACCAGCTGACACCAGCGTTGCGCCGCATGATCCGGCTCTGCGCCGAGGACGATGCCATCGGCGCGGTGTTGCTGACCGGCGCCGGCACGGCCTTTTGCGCCGGTGGCGATGTGAAAGGAATGGGCAAGGGTGGCGGCATCGGCGGCGACCTTTCCCTGGACGCCAAGGTCGCGGGCCTGCGCCAGCGCCAGCGCACCCTGACCGGCGCCTTGGTGGGATTGCGCAAGCCGACCATCGCCGCCCTGCCCGGCCCCGCCGCGGGCGCCGGGTTGGCGATCGCCCTCGCCTGCGATATCCGCCTCGCCGCGGAGGATGCCTTCGTCTCGACCGGCTATGCCCGCGTTGGCCTCAGCGGCGATTACGGTATCGCCTGGCTCCTCAGCCGTGCCATCGGGAATGGCCGGGCGCGGGAGCTCATGTTCACCGCCGAGCGCATCGACGCGGCGCGGGGCGAGCGCCTCGGCCTGTTCAATCGGGTGGTGCCCGGCGACAGACTCGCTGAGGAGTCGTTCGCACTCGCCAAACGCCTCGCTACGGGGCCACGCGAAGCCCTGGCACTGATGAAGGACAATCTGGATGATGTGGCGCAGCTCGATTTTCTCGCCGCGCTCGACGGCGAGGCGGAACGGCTGATCCGCGCCGCCCAGAGCGACGATCACAAGGAGGCGGTACGCGCCTTCGTCGAAAAGCGGGAGCCGGTCTTCGGTTCCGCCAACAGAGGAACGGAGACCTCATGACCTACAAGGCCCTCGATCTCGAGATCCGCGACAACATCGCCTGGATCACGCTCAACCGCCCAAAGCAGTACAACGCTCTGAATACGGTGATGGCCAAGGAATTGCTGGATGTCGCCAATCGCTGCGGCACCGACAAGCGCGTGCGCGCGGCGGTGCTCACGGGCACAGGCGAAAACGCCTTCTGCGCCGGCGGCGATGTCGCCGGTTTCGCGGTCGATCCCGAGTCGCTTGAGATGCGCATCAAGGAGATGACCACCGACCTGCACGGCGCGGTGTCGCGCTTCGCCTGGATGCGGGCGCCGCTGGTCGCCGCCATCAATGGCGTTGCGGCTGGCGCGGGCTTGAGCGTCGTCGCCTTCTGCGATCTCGCCATCGCGGCAGACCACGCCAAGTTCACCAGCGCCTATACCAAGCTCGGTTTCACCCCCGACGGCAGCTCGACCTATTTCCTCACCCGCCTGATCGGCACGCGGCGCGCGGCGGAACTCTACATGACCAACCGCACCCTCGATGCAGCCGAAGCGCTTGACTGGGGACTGGTCAACAAGGTCGTGCCGGCGGCGGATCTGATGACGGAGGTGACCGCGCTTGCCGAACAGCTCGCTGCCGGACCGACCGAGGCCATGGGCGGCGTCAAGGCGCTCCTGCAGACCTCGCCCAACGACACGCTCGAATCCCAGATGGAGCGCGAGACCCGCATGCTGGTGCGCATGTCGACGACGACGGATGACGGGCGCGAAGGCGTGAAAGCCTTCCTGGAAAAGCGCGCCCCGGTCTTCAAGGGGCAATAGGGGGCAAGCGACATGAAATTCTACGACCTCGCCGGCTCGCCCAATACGCGGCGCGTGCGCATCTTCCTGGCCGAGAAGGGCCTCGACATTCCCACCGTCATGGTCGACATGATGAAGGGCGAGAACCGCACCCCCGAATTCCTCGAGACCAAGAACTCGCTCGGGCTGCTGCCGGTTCTCGAGCTCGACGATGGCAGCTGCATCACCGAGTCGGTGGCCATTTGCCGTTATCTCGACACCCTGCACCCGGAGCCGCCGATGTTCGGCCGCGACGCGCGCGAGCAGGCATCAGTGGAGATGTGGAACCGGCGCATGGAGCTGGAAATTCTCTATCCGGCGATGCAGACCTTCGTCCATAGCCACAAGATGTGGGCCGGGCGCA
>CAZKTK010000061.1:0-11160 GCA_964555535.1 uncultured Rhodospirillaceae bacterium | reverse complement strand
AAGACAAACGGGAATCCCAATTGCGATTCCCTCAAATTGTGAAACGCTCTAGCCCTTGCTGAAGTCGGGTCGTCGCTTGTCGTGGAAGGCGGCAACGGCCTCCTGGTGGTCGGGGTGGGCCTGCGACAACACCTCATAGGCAATAGCGGCATCGGTGATGTTTGCCGCCAAGGTGCGGAGCGGTATGTTCATTGCCGTCTTGGTCCAGCGGATTGCCCAGCTTGCGCCATTGACGAGCTTGGCAACGATTGCCTCGGTCTTGGCGTCGAGTTCGGCCGTCGGCACGGCATGATTGATCAGCCCCCAGGCGGCGGCATCGCGTGCGCTCATCATCTCGCCCGTCAACAGCATTTCCTTGGCTCGCGCATAGCCCGCAAGCTGAGGCCAGATCACGGCGCCGCCATCGCCAGCCACCAGCCCCATGGCGACGTGCGGGTCGCCGATCTTGGCATCTTCATCGGCAATGATAATGTCGCAGAGCAAAGCGACGCTGGCACCGAGCCCTGCCGCCGCTCCGTTGAGCCGACAGACAATGGGTTTCTCCAGCTCGAGCAGGCTGAAGATGATGCGCTTGGCATCGGGCACGATGGCCTGAAACTTGGCCGGCTCATCGATCATCGCCTGAAACCAGTCCATGTCGCCGCCGGCGCAGAAGGCACGCCCGGCGCCCGTCAGCACCACCACATCGCTGTCGGGATCGGCCTGGATCTCGCTAAAGACCCGTGCCAGCTCACCATGCAGGGCATCGTCGACCGGATTCATCGGCCCGTTGCCGTCGATGGTCACGCGCAGCACGCGGCCCTCGCGGGAAAATTTGAGCGTTTGGTAACCGGAAAAGCTCATGACGCGGCCTCCTCGCCGATCTCGTCCCAGGCGGCCCGCATCCATTCGACACAGGCGATGCCTTGTTCGAACAGAGAGTATTGGCAGCCCTCGCCATAGTCGAGATTGGGGATGAACTCGGTCGAGATCTGCCCCAGCTTGGCCGAGGGATCGGCGGCATGGTGGCGCATCAGATTGCGGATCACCATTTTCCAAGGCGCTAGTGCCGCCTCGTCCCAGGGTGCGTGGTATTCGCCCTCGCGGGGCGGCTTGAAGGGATATTGGATGCCGCGGCCGGGGTTGCCCTCGTCATCCACCCCGCCGATGTTTTTCGGGTTGTTGGGGATGGCGGCGCGGGCATGGCAATGGCGCACCCACCCCGCATTGATCCATTCGCTGCAAATGTCGTCGCCCGCGCGGGGGTCGAGCACCAGCCGTCCGGCCTCGACGTTGCCGCGGATATCGCCGATCTCCTGTTCTGCCGGATTGTCGATCTTGAAGATGATGTGGCTGTGGTCGAGGGTCATGTTGAAGGGGACGTCACGGGCCTCGACCTGACGCACCACCGCGGCGACGCGGCGGAAGTCCTCCGACCACATGTTCACATGCACCTCAAAGCAGGGCGTCACACCATAGGCCTCGCCGAGGTCTGAAAAGCGCAGATAAGCGTCCAGCACCTCGTCATCTGTCACGGGATGGCCGTCGGCATGGTGGGTGAGGATCTGCACGTTATGGACCAGGGAGCCGAGCTCGCGCGCCACGCCGAGATTGTGCTCGAACAAGCCCTCGTCACGCCCCAGGGCATAGAACCAGCCGCCGGCGCGCACCGGAATGCCGTACTTGTCGCGCGCGGCGAGGAATTGCGAGACTTCGTCCGGCGCCGGCGTCTTGTCGACGTAATCGAATACCCCGGCCTCCTTGACCATGCGGAATCGCGTGTCGATATCGGGCATGGCATCCTCGTGGCGATGCTTGATGCCGTTGGTCTGAATGCCGAACAGAAGTTCATTGGCATGCTCCTTCTCCCCTAAAGCGGCGGGCCGTCGAGACCGAGGCCGAGGGCGACCCGGCCGTACATGGTGCCGCCGACGTCGAAATTGAGGTGGATGTGGCTGCCGATCGCGTGGGCGTCGCGGAGCGCCCGCTGCATCGGGTGCGAGTGATAGAGGCCACTGGCACCGGTGGCCCCGAACAGGGTGGTCACGGCCTCGATCGACTGGCGGACGGCGAAGGCGCCGTCGCGGCGATAGACCACCTTGCGGGCAAGCTCCGGCAGGGTGCCGGCTTCGGCTTCGGCCATGGCCTCGGCACAGCGCGTCTGCATGTTCAAATGCGCCATCTCGGCCTTGGCAGAGGCTTCGGCGAGCTTGAGCTGGATGACTTGGCGCTCGGCCATGTTGCCGCCGAAATAGAGGCCGACACGCTCGCGCGTCTCCCGGACATAACTTTCCACCGCGCCGAGCGCGACACCGACCGCAATCCCGCCCAGCACATAGGGTGCAAGCGCCATCAGCGGCAGGCGGTAGACCGGACCGGGATTAACCGCGGAGCCGGGCGTCGGCCCGCCACGGAAGGCCGACATGGGCAGCGCCAGGGCTTCCGGCACGAAGGCGTCGTCCACGGTCACGTCCTTGCTGCCGGTGCCGCATAGCCCGGCGGCATGCCAGGTGTCATCGATCGTGTAGTCGCGCGCCGGCAACAGGAAGAGGCGCGGCTCCTCGCCGTCGATGCGCCCGCCGAGCATGTTCCATTGGCTGTTGTCGACACCGCTGGAAAATGGCCAGCGCCCGCTAAGGCGATAGCCGCCATCGACCCGCTCGGCAAGGCCTGAGAGCGACAGGCCCGAGGCGATCAATGCGTCGGGCATTTCGCCCCAGACCCGGTCCTGGGCTTCCTGGGGATACATACCGAGCATCCAGTGATGGCTGGCCAGGTTGGCGAAGTTCCAGGCGCTCGACGCGCAGCCCTGTGCCAGCTCGGCGGCGACATCGACCAGGATGCCGATGCCGAGTTCACTGCCGCCGACGCGCGCCGGCTGCATGACGCGGAACAGGCCGCTCTCGTGCAACGCTTGCTCGATATCGTCGGGCATGCGCCGAAGCTGCTCTGTGGCCCCCGCCTTTGCGCACAGCAGCGGCGTCAAGGCGTGGGCCCGCGCCACCATCTCGTCGTGATCGGTCATTCCGCCGCCATCGCCTCCTGTCGTTTGCGTTCCGCTGCCAAGGGCGGGCAGCGGCGATCATCGTAATATTCCACCTGACAGTCGAGATATTGCAGGCATTCGCTCATGTTGATCCGGCCGCTGCCGGGGATGGCGCCGACGGGGCACGACGTGTTGCAGATCTGGCAGGGCGCGCCGCATTCGGGCCGGCGCTTGAGCCAGTCGAAGACATGCCAGCGCCCGGCGAGCGCCAGCAACGCGCCGAGCGGGCAGAGAAAGCGGCAGAAGGCGCGCTCGTAGATCAGGCCCACCGCGAGCAGTGCGCCGGCATAGGCGACATAGGGCCAGGCGCGCTGGAACTGCAGGCTGATGGCGGTCTTGAAAGGCTCCACCTCCGCCACCGTATTGGCTGTCTCGCGCGAGACCAGGGCGGCGCCCAGCACCGCCGCCAACACCCCGTATTTGACCAACCAGAGGCGTGCCTGCCAGTGTTCGCGCAAAGCCACTTGCGGCACTCGCAGCAGTCGCGCGATACGATTCGAAAGCTCCTGCAAGGCCCCGAACGGGCACAACCAACCGCAGAAGACGCCGCGCCCCCAGAGCACCAGGGTGAGCAGCACATAGGCGCTCAGAAGAACCAGAGGCGCGTCCATCAACAGTGCGCGCCAATCCAACCCGCCTAAAGCAACCTGTAGCCAGCTCAGTACCGTCAGGATAGTAAGCTGGGCCCCGGCCAGCCAGCCCAGCCCCACCAGGGTGAGCGTGAGCACACCAAGGCGCACCAGCTGATGGCCGCGGCGTGAGCGCGTCAGGCGGTGCTGGAACAGCATCACGGCGGTCGCTGCGGCCAGCAGCGCCGCGACCCCGGCGAGGACGGGGCCCTTGTCGAGCCAGGCACGCTGCCATGGCGCAAGAGTGCTTTCGCGCCAGAGCCCGAAGGCGACATAGCGGGGGATCTTGAAACCGGCATCCTCGAGCGCCGCGTCGTCGCCCAGCACATGCTGCAGCGGAATTCGATAGGGAAGAATCACGGTGGCATCAGGCATGGACAACGCCAAGTGCCATGGCGCCAGCGGATCGAAACCGCTATCGGCGGCGATGTGAAAGCGCCCGGCCTCGTCGAAGGCCGGGTGCTCGGCCACGGCGAGCCGCCAGGCGCGATAGAACTCTTCCGGGCGCAAGGCGAAGGTCTTGTCTCCCTGGACCAGGCTCAGGCGCTCGAACAGGGGCACCAACCAAGGATTCTCCGGTATCCAGCCGATGCCGCCGACGGAAGCGACGAGGATCTGGTTGTCGTCCGCGCTGGCCGCCTCGCGCATGCTGCGATAGGCGCGCTCGCCGAACAGATTGCGCCCGATGGCGGGCGGCGTTGCCAGTGCCGCATAGAGCGTGGCAGTGCCGACGCGCAAGTCGCGAACCGAGCCGTCGTCGACCAGTCCCTGCCAAGTCGCGGGCGCAAAATCATAGCGGTTCAGTGACAGCCCCTCGTCGCCGGCCTCGCGCAGGCCCACGATCAAGGCGATGCGGAGGGCCGAATCCAACATGGCATTGGCCATGGCGACGCCGCTGACCGTGGCGCCGGATATGCCGTCGATGGAGCTCGGCACAAAGCGTCGGGTCGTGCGAACGTCGCTGCCATGCAGCTCGCTGAGGAAGCTGCGAAATCCCGGCGGCTCGATGACGCCACGCTGCAGCAGCGGCTCTTTCTGGGCCAATATGCGATGGTCGCGGATGATGCCGTCGGCGCCGAGCGCGACGACGATGTCGAAAGGATTGCCCGCATAGCCCGCCGGCCGCACGGTCTCCAGAGTCGAGAACAAATAGCCTGCTATCTCACCATCTGCCCGCACGGTCGCCACCGGCGGCTCGCCCGCCACAGTGCCGATACCATCAGCAGCGGGGAAAAGCTCGGCCACCAGCTCAGGCGTCAGCCGCTCCCGCAACGGCGCATCCGCGAGTGCCGGCGTCACTGCCAGCGCAAGACTCAGCGCCAGGGCTATTCGGCGGCGATGGCCAGCGCCTCGCGCTGCTTGCGCTGGGCGGCCAGCGGCGGACAGCGTCGATCGTCGTGATACTCCGCCTGGCAGTCGAGACATTGCAGGCACTCGCTCATGATGATGGTGCCGCTGCTCTCGATGGCACCGATGGAACAGCTTTTGGTGCAGAGCTGGCACGGCGAGCCGCATTCCGGACGGCGATCGAGCCAGTTGAACAGATGCACCCGCCCGACCAAGGCAAGCAGCGCGCCAAGCGGGCAAAGATAGCGACAAAAGGCGCGCTCGACGAACAGGCCGATCCCCAAGAGCACCACGGCATAGGCGACGAAGGGCCAGGCGCGCTGGAAATGCAGGCTGATGGCGGTCTTGAACGGCTCGACCTCGGCGCCGGTGTCGGCCGCCTGCAGGGATATTGCAGCGGCGCCGAGAAGCGCGACGGCAAGCACGTATTTGATGCCCCACAGGCGCTTCTGAATGCGTTCCGGAACCGTGAATTGGCGTAACCCCACAGCGCGTGCGGCCTTGTTCAAGAGCTCCTGCAAGGCGCCGAACGGGCACAGCCAGCCGCAAAAGACGCCGCGCCCCCACAGCACCATGCTCAGCACCACGAAGCCGCTCAGCAGCACCATGGGCGGGTCCAGCAGGATGGGTGTCAGGTCGAGGCCCGAGAATGCCATGCGCAGCCAAGTCAGCACGGTGATGATGGTCAGCTGGGTGCCGGTCATCCAGCCGAGCCAGACGAGGGTAATGCCCAACACCGCAAGGCGCAGCCAGGACAGCAGGCGCCGCGCACGGGCCAGGCGACGCTGGAAAAGCATCACCCCGGTCACGGTCAGCACGAGAGCGAGAATGCCAGCGACGACATCGGCCTTGTCGAGCCAGGCGTGTTGCCAGGGCAGCATGGTGCTTTCCCGCCAGAGCCCGAGGGCGACATAGGTGGGCGTCAGGAAGCCGGCATCTTCCAACGCCGACCTTTCGCCGACCACGTGGCGCAGGGGAATTCTGTAGGGCAGCTGGTAACTCGCGCTCGACGCCTCTTCGCCCTCGGCGCGCACATCAAGCTCCAGCGACCAGGGCGCGATGGCATCGAATCCGAGCGCCGCGGGCAGGTGAAAGCGCGCGGCGTAGGTGAAGGAGGGATGTCCGTCGATCTTGAGCGCCCGCGTGCGATAGTAGTTCTCGGGCAGCAGCGGCACCGTGTTATCGCCCTGCCGCACGCGTATGCGGTCGAAGATGGCCACCATATAGGGGTTGCGCGGGATCCATTTGTAGGGGCCGACCGAGGCCACGAGCAATTGATGGTCGCCGGCCTGGCTGGTTTTCAGCACCGAGCGAAAGATGCGCGAGCCGAAAAGATTGCGGCCGATGCCCGGTGCCGTCGCCAGCGCCGTGTAAAGCGTGAGCACGGTCTCGTCGTCAGGGCCCGGCGGCAGGGCATCGCCGAGGATGGGGCGCAGCTCGCCCCGGCTCAGTGCCAGGCTGGTGATGGAGCCGTCTTCGATCAGCTCGGCCCAGTCATGGGGCTCGTAGGCAAAGCGGTCGAGGGAGAGCCCGGTGCCGCTGTCATCGAGGATAGCGGCGCGATAGCCCGCGAGGATCGCCGAATCCATGATCGCGTTCGACATGGCGACGGCGCTGATGGTGGCGCCCGACACGCCGTCGGCGGGGGTTGGCACCAGGCGATGGCGGGTCCGGATGTCGATGCCGTGATTGCCGGCCAGAAAGCCGTCGAGCTCTTCGATACTGACCATGCCTTCGTCGATCAGCGGCTCGTGCTCCTCCAGTACCAGGTGATCGCGCAGAATGCCGTCGGCGCCGAGGGCGACGATGATGTCGAAGGACAAGCCCGCATAGCCCGCGGGATTGACCATTTCATGGGTCGAGACCAGGTAGCCCAGGGTCTCACCGCCGCGGAACACTGTCGCCATCGGCGGCGTGCCCTCGACCGGGCCCAGGGTGTCGGCCTCGGGAAACAGCGCTTCGACGACCGCAGGCGTGAGTCGCGTCGCCAAGGGCTGGTTCATGTCGGCATATGCTGCCGGCAGCCAGGACAGGGCGAGAAAAGCGATGAGACACGAAACGCGTATGGGCAAGACGGCAGCATCCAGCGAAGGAAAAAGCCACCCTACTTCAGCCGCGAGGTGGCGCGAAAGCCCCAAAACCCGCGCCGGTCTTGACTCGGCAGGGTGGCACAGCGACGTTGGACAGAGATGGTGAGTTGCGTGGATTGCGGAGGCGCTGCCGGCAGCACCTTGATCAGGATTAAGGAACGTTGCTGCCGAGTATGGCTCAACCGCTAAGAATACGTGCCTCTATCCCAGGAAAGGCTAGAATGCGATGAGCTTCAGATATGCTGCCCTTTGTCTGCCCTTGGCGGCCCTGTTGGCCGTCTTCTCCTCCGCGCCGGCGGTGCAGGCCGTGGATTGCAATGCCATTCACCAAGTCGACATCACCTACGAGTTCGTGCCCGGCGACATCTATCTCGCCCCCGGCGATTGCGTGCGCTTCACCAATATTCACCACATCGAGCATTCGGCCATCGGCATGGAGCGCGAGTTCAACACCGGCGTGCTGATGCCCAACAACAGCGCCGTGCACCGTTTCGACGAGGAGACATCGATCCCCTATGTCTGCGGCGTGCACCCGCTCATGGTGGGTGTCATCGTGGTCGAGGAACCGGAGGACGACTCCTCGGTTCAGTAGCCGAACCCGTATAGCCGGGCAGCATTGTCGCAGACCACCTTGTGGCGGGTGGCCTGCGGCAGCTGGCCAAGTTCGCGCTGAATGAACTCCTGGGAATCGGGCCAAACGCCGTCCGGATGGGGAAAGTCGGAGCCCCACATGATGTTGTCCTCACCCAACTCATCGAGCAACAGGACACCGACGCGATCTGTCTGATAGGTGGCGAAGCATTGCCGCCGCCAGTAGTCCGACGGCTTCATGGTCAGGGTCAGGTCCTTGAACTGGTCCTCCCATTCGAGGTCCATGTGATCGAGCACGTAGGGGATCCAGCCGATGCCGCTCTCGGCGATCACGACCTTGAGGCTCGGATTGTCTTCCAGCACGCCGCCGAAGACGATTTCCATGAGCACCCTCGACATGCCCATCTGAAAGCCGGTGATGAACACCGCGAAAGCCTGGCGCGCCTGCAGCGCCGGCATGGCGGCGAAATCGGGCGGCCGGCTGCCGATGGTGTGGAAATGCATGGGCAGACCCGATTCGGCCGCCGCCTTCCACAAGGGCGCCCAATGGGGATCGAATAGCGGCACCATGTCGTAGGTGAGGGCGACCTCGAGCCCGCGCACGCCGCCGCGTTCGACCACCCGCGCGATCTCGGCCAGCGCCGCATCCATATCGTCGCCGGGTATGGCGGCGATGCCGGCATAGCGGTCGGGGTGGCTGCGGCAGAACCCGGCCAGCCATTCGTTGTAGATGCGCATCATCTCGCGTGCCGCTTCCGCATCGTTGAGGCGCTGGGTGGCACCGAGAATGCCGTAGAGCACTTCGCCCTGCACGCCGTCGCGGTCCTGGTCCGTAAGCCGCAGTTCGGGATCGGTCAGGCGGCGAATGCCTTTGGCGCCGTCGTCATAGAGCCCTGTTTCGGCCATGCGGTCCGAGCGGTGGATCTGGCCCGGGACATATTTGCGCCCGGCCGAACCCATGCCGTTCTGCAGGCCGAACTCGGCGCCGCCGCGGCTCACCCATTTCGGGCCATCGGGCCCGTCGATCACATAGGGCATGCGCTCGCGCAAGGCCGCGCTGGCATTGGCGGTGAACAGATCGGGCGGCAGCCAGATCAGGTCGATATGGCAGTCTGCCGAGATCACGTCATAGCGCATCGTTGCGTTCTCCCCTCAAGCGATAGGGCATTGTCATAAAGCTCGGTCTTGACACCCGCAAGCGGGTCGGTGACATGTGGGGCAGATTACGACCTGTCTGTTGAGGTGTGGCATGAGCGAGGCGTTGTGGCGGCTCGGTGTCGGCGATGCGGCGAGGCGCATTGCCGGTGGCGAGCTGACATCGCTGGCATTGGTGGAAGCGTGCCTGGCGCGTATTGCCGAGCATGAACCCGAAGTGCGCGCGTGGCGTCACCTCGATGCCGAGGCGGCGCGCGAGCAGGCGCGCGCCTGCGATGCTGCGGATACGCCCGCCGGCCCGCTCCATGGGGTGCCCATCGGCGTCAAGGATCTGATCGACACCGCAGACCTTCCGACCGGCTACGGCTCGCCAATCTACGACAACAACAGGCCGAACGACGATGCCGTCTGCGTGACCCGCCTGCGCGCGGCCGGAGCGGTCATCCTGGGCAAGACCGTGACCACGGAATTCGCCACCTTCAAGCCACCAGTGACGCGCAACCCCCACGACAAGGGGCGCACCCCCGGCGGCTCGTCGTCGGGCTCGGCCGCCGCGGTGGCATCCGGCATGGTCGGCGCCGCATTGGGCAGCCAGACAGCCGGCTCGGTGATCCGCCCGGCCGCCTTCTGCGGTACCGTCGGCTTCAAGCCCAGTTTCGGCGCCATCAATCTGAAAGGCGTCAAGCCCCTGTCGCGGGATCTCGACACCCTCGGCACCTTCGCGCGCAACGTCACAGACGTGGCGCTTGTTGCGAGGGTGATGGCCGATCGGCAAGGGCCTTTGGGCCAGGCACCGACGGGCTTCCTGCCGCCACCGTCCATAGCACTTTGCCGCACGCCGGAATGGCCCCAGGCGGAACCTTCGACCACGGCCATGCTGGAAGAGCTCATGGGCCGCCTCGCCGACGCCGGCGCGCCGACGGGAGAGGTGGTGATGGGCGGCCCGTTTGCCGAGCTGGCGGCGGCGCAGAACGTGATCATGAAGGCGCAGGCCGCGGTCATGCTCAAGCGCGAGCGTGAGAGCGAGCGCGATAAGCTCAGCCCCGGCCTGGCGACGATGCTGGACGAAGGCGCGGACATGCCGCGCGAAAGCCTGAATGCGGCCATGGCCACCTTCACACGCTGCCGGGTGGAGGCGCGCAACCTGTTCGGCGGCTACGACCTGCTGTTGACGCCCGCGGCGCCGGGCGAGGCCCCGTCTCGGGAGACCACGGGCGATCCCATGTTCAACCGCATCTGGACCGCCCTGCACGTGCCCTGTATCACCTTGCCGGCCGCCGATGGGCCGAATGGCATGCCGCTCGGCGCGCAGCTTGTCGGCCGCGTCGGCGACGACGGCCGGCTGATCGCCTGGGCGCGCTGGATCGAGGAGATCCTGCGCCGGTGAGCGGGGAATACGTCTTCGGCTTCGGCTCCCTGGTCGGGCTCGATGCCCTGGCGCAATTTCTCTCGCGCTCGCCCTTCGAAGCGGGCGAAGCCTATTCCTGCCGTCTGCGCGACCATCGCCGGCTGTGGAATATCGCCCGCGACAATGCCTTCGACTATCCGGGGCGGCCGCATTACGTCGATGAAGACGGCGTACGGCTCGATGCCTTCGTTACCGCCGTCAACATTCGCCCCGCACCTGGCCAGACGGTCAATGGCGTCGTCTTCCCCGTGACGGAAGAGAATCTGGCGCTCTTGGACATTCGCGAAGGCAACTATGATCGCATCACCGTTGATGGCGCTCTTGAGCCGGGGCCGGTCGGGCGTATCTGGGCCTATCGCGGCAAGGCGGCGGCGGAAGACCGGTATGCCCAAGGCGTCGCGTCCGGCAAGGCCGTGGTCAACGCCCACTACCACACCATCGTCACCGACGCCTTCGCCAGCCATGGCGAGGACTTTCTGGCCGAGTATCACGCCACCACGGAAGCGCCCACGGTGCCGATCGTGCCGCTGAAGACGGCTTAGTCTTTCTCTTTCTCAGGCTTCGGCGGCGGCAGCTGGAGGCGGATGTGCAGCTCCTTGAGGTGCTTGTCGTCGACCTCGCCGGGGGCGCCCATGAGGATGTCCTCGGCCTGGCCGTTCATGGGGAAGACGATGACCTCGCGGATGTTGGGCTCGTCGGCCAGCAGCATGACGATACGGTCGATCCCCGGCGCGATGCCGCCATGGGGCGGGGCGCCGTAGCGGAAGGCGCGCAGCATGCCGCCGAAGCGGGCCTCGACCTCTTCCGGCGGATAGCCGGCCATGCCGAAGGCCTTGATCATGATGTCCGGGCGATGGTTTCGGATGGCGCCCGAGCTCAGCTCGACGCCGTTGCAGACGATGTCGTACTGCCAGG
>CAZKTK010000060.1:4318-11222 GCA_964555535.1 uncultured Rhodospirillaceae bacterium | reverse complement strand
CGCCGTTTGCTCGACTATCTCAAGGACAGGGACGCCGGTCGCTACAAGACGCTGATCGAGCGCCTGGGGCTTCGCCGTTGAGGCGATGCCCGCGTGATGCGCGATCGCCAGCCGCCGATGCCCGGCCTACCGGCCGGGCTTTTTGTTTGCCGGCAGCCGACTGGCGGCGCCGGAACGTAGGTTAGGAAAAGGTAAGATGTTCGATATCCATCGCAAGGAACTCACTTGGGGCGGACGCCCCCTGATTTTGGAGACCGGGCGCATCGCCCGGCAAGCCGACGGCGCGGTTCTGGTCACCTATGGTGAGACCACCGTGCTCTGCACCGCCGTCGCCCAGAAGGCGCCGCGCGCCGGCGTCGATTTCTTTCCGTTGACCGTGAACTATCAGGAAAAGACCTTCGCAGCCGGCAAGATCCCCGGCGGCTTCTTCAAGCGCGAAGGCCGGCCCAACGAGAAGGAAACCCTCACCTCGCGGCTGATCGACAGGCCGATCCGGCCGCTTTTTGCGAGCGGCTTTCGCAATGAGACCCAAGTCATCTGCACCGTGCTCGCTCACGATCTCGATAACGACCCCGACATCGTCTCGATGGTCGGTGCCTCGGCGGCGCTGACCATTTCCGGCATTCCCTTCCTCGGCCCCATCGGCGGTGCCCGGGTCGGCTATGTCGACGGCGAATACGTGCTCAACCCGGCGCCCGAGGTGTTGGAGAACAGCGTGCTCGACCTCGTCGTCGCCGGTACGGCATCTGGCGTGTTGATGGTCGAATCGGAGGCCAAGGAGCTTTCCGAAGAGGTCATGCTGGGCGCTGTGAATTTCGGTCACGAGCAGATGCAGCCCGTCATCAATGCCATCATCGAGCTTGCCGAGGCTTGCGCCAAGGAGCCCTGGGACGTGCCCGAGGGCCCCGATCTCGGCGATCTGCCGACGCGGGTCGAAGACATTGCCCGCTCCGGCCTCGAGGCCGCATATGGCGAAGTGCAGAAGCAAAAGCGGGTGGAGGCGGTGGATGCCGTTCGCCAGTCGACCTATGCTGCCTTCGACGAGGACGATGCGGTCGATTCGAGCGCCGTCGGCGGCCTCTTGAAATCGCTCGAGAAGGACATCGTGCGTGGCGCGGTTCTCAAGACCGGCAACCGCATCGATGGGCGGGACACCACGACGGTGCGGCCCATCACCGCCGAGGTCGGCGTGCTGCCGCTCGCTCATGGCTCCGCCCTGTTTACCCGTGGCGAGACCCAGGCGCTGGTGGTGACCACGCTCGGCACCGGCCAGGACGAGCAGATCATCGATGCGCTCGACGGCGAGTATCGCGAGCATTTCATGCTGCACTACAATTTCCCGCCCTATTCGGTGGGCGAGGCGAGCTTCCTGCGCTCCCCGGGGCGGCGCGAGATCGGCCACGGCAAGCTTGCCTGGCGGGCAATCCATCCGGTCATGCCGACCAAGGACGACTTCCCCTACACGGTGCGCGTGGTCTCGGAGATCACGGAATCCAACGGCTCCTCGTCGATGGCCTCGGTTTGCGGCACCTCGCTGTCGCTGATGGATGCTGGCGTGCCGCTCGGCCGTCCCACCGCCGGCATCGCCATGGGCCTGATCAAGGAGGGCGACGACTACGTGGTGCTCTCCGACATTCTCGGCGACGAGGATCACCTCGGCGACATGGACTTCAAGGTGGCCGGCACCGACCAGGGCATCACCTCGCTGCAGATGGACATCAAGATCACCGGCATCACGGCGGAGATCATGGACGTCGCTCTCGGCCAGGCCCGTGACGGCCGCCTGCATATCCTTGGCGAGATGTCCCGCGCTCTGGAAGCCTCGCGTGAGGAAGTGAGCGGCAATGCCCCCCGCATCACCACCATCCAAATCAACAAGGACAAGATCCGCGAAGTGATCGGCACCGGCGGCAAGGTGATCCGCGAGATCACCGAGACCACCGGCACCAAGATCGATATCGAGGACGATGGCACCATCAAGGTCGCCGCGGTTTCCTCGGAGGCCAGCGAAGAGGCCTTGAAGTGGATCCGTGACATCGTCGCCGAGCCCGAGATCGGCGAGACCTACGACGGCAAGGTCGTGAAGGTCGTCGACTTCGGTGCCTTCGTGAACTTCATCGGCACGCGCGACGGCCTGGTGCATATCAGCGAACTGGCACCGCACCGGGTCAAGTCCGTGACCGACGTCGTCAACGAGGGCGATGAGGTGAAGGTCAAGGTCCTGGCGGTCGACGACCGCGGCAAGGTGCGCCTCAGCATCAAGGCCGTGGCCGAGGACGCCGAGGGCGAAAGCGAAGAAGCGGCGAACTGAGGCCTACGTCGCTGCTGCGTTCGCGCGGGGGAGGTCGAGGGCATCGAGAATGCCGTCGACCACCACCCCCACGACCATCGCGATCCGCTCCGGGGTATAGTCGTCCCAGCCGAGATTGCGCAGGATCACCGGGCGATTGCGGTGAAAGATCAGGCACTCGCCGATCAGCGCATTGGTGAGAATGATGGTCTCGGCATCGCCAGGGCTGCGCCGGCTGGTGGCGGCGACCAGATTGCCGAAGCTCTGATTGAGCGGTTTGAATATGCCCTCATAGAGCGTGTCGAAGGCGGCGGTGGGGTGGTCGATCTCGCGCATGATCAGGTGCCGGGTCCAGTTTTGCGGGCCCATGCCCAGCAGGCCGCCGAGAACGGCGCGCACGAAGGCACTGGCGGCTTCGGCAAGGGCGGTCTTGTCGCTGCCGGCGCTGGCAAGGTCGTCTTGCAGCCGCTCTTCGGCGCCGCCGATCAAGGTTTGTATGGTGATTACCGTATGATCGATGGTGGCCCGGTAGAGGCCTTCTTTGCCGCCGAAGTAATAGCCGATGGCGGACAGATTGACCCCGGCCGCTTTGCTCAGCTCGCGTGTCGATACCGCATCGAGCCCGGAATCGGAGAATAGAATGCCGCCGACATGCAACAAGCGCTCGCGCGAGCTTGACGGATCCTCGCAGAGGCCCTCGATCAGATCCTGTGTGAGCTCGCCCATACGCGTCCTGCCACTGCCCTGTCGCGCCGCTTCAGCGGTATCGCCGCGCCGGCTCGCTGCGGCAAGCGGGCGGGCGCGCCATTCTAGCGAGGAAATTGCACGGGACCAGGGGCTGGTTTTTTCCAGCCGATGCGCCATATACCCGCGTGACAGGATGGCGCCGTGCGGGCGCCGTCTCCACATTCGGCCGCGGTAAGGTATCCATTGAAAACGCTCAATCCCATTCTGCTCTCGGGCAAGGAAGTTCTGCCGCTTGTCGAGGGCGGAAAAGGCGTCGCCATCACCAATGGCGCCAGCTCGGGCGCCTGGGCCGCCGCCGGCGGTGTCGGCACCTTTTCGGGCGTCAACGCGGACAGCACCGACGAGGACGGCAATCTGATTCCGGTGACCTATGAGGGCCGCACGCGCCGCGCCCGCCACGAGGAGCTTGTGGCCAAGGGCATCCGCGGCGGCATCGAGCAAGCCCGCAGGGCGCACGACGTCTCCAATGGCAGCGGCCGCCTGCATGTCAACGTGCTCTGGGAGATGGGTGGCGCCGAGCGTGTGCTCGAAGGCATTCTGGAAGGCACCAAGGGTATCGTCCATGGCGTCACGTGCGGCGCCGGCATGCCCTATCGCATTGCCGAAATCGCGGCCAAGCATGGCGTCTACTACTATCCCATAATATCCTCGGCACGCGCCTTCCGGGCGCTTTGGAAGCGTGCCTATCACAAATATGCCGAGGGCCTTGGCGGCGTGGTCTATGAGGACCCCTGGCTGGCCGGCGGTCACAACGGACTGTCGAACAGCGAGGACCCGCTACAGCCGCAGGATCCCTATCCGCGGGTGCATGCCCTGCGCGAGATGATGCGCGAGTTCGGCCTCGATTCCACACCCATCTTCATGGCCGGCGGGGTCTGGTATCTGCGCGACTGGGAGGACTGGATCGACAATCCGGAGCTCGGCCCGATCGCCTTCCAATACGGCTCACGGCCGCTGCTCACCGTCGAAAGCCCCATTTCGCCGCAATGGAAGGAACGCCTGCGCAGCCTCGAGCCGGGATCGGTGACCCTCAACAAGTTCAGCCCCACGGGCTTTTGGTCCTCGGCCGTGCAGAACGACTTCCTGGCGGAGCTGGCGGAGCGGTCCCAGCGCCAGATCGCCTATACGACCGAACCCGTCGGCGAGCACGCCACCGCGTTCGGTATCGGGCCGCGCAAGCGGCCGGTCTACGTGACGGAGCCCGACAGCCATAGTGCAAAGGCTTGGGTGGCCGAGGGCTTCAGCGAGGCCTTGCGCACCCCGGACAGCACGCTGATCTTCGTGGCGCCGGAAAAGGCGACGGAAATCCGCGCCGACCAGGTCGATTGCATGGGCTGTCTCAGCGCCTGCAATTTCAGCAATTGGTCGCAGAACGGGCGCAATTCCACGGGCCGCAAGGCCGACCCCCGCAGCTTCTGCATCCAGAAGACCCTTCAGTCGATCGCCCATGGCGGCGATGTGGCGAACGAGCTCATGTTCGCCGGCCACGGCGCCTATCGCTTCGCGGACGACCCCTTCTACTCCAACGGTTTTACGCCTACCGTCGGGCAGTTGGTCGAGCGCATTCTTACAGGCGACTGACCGGCACAATTGAAGTTTTGCCTTGTGCGCCCTACTTTGGCATAGAGGCGTCCCAGGCAACGAGCGCGGATGGCACTGAAAATGGATACGGCTCAGGCAGCGACTCTCTTGCGGTCGGTCGGATTGCGCCCGACACGGCAAAGGCAATCCCTGACCCAGCTGATGCTCGCCGGCGGTCCGCGGCACTTCAGCGCCGAGCAGCTGCATGACGATGCCCGCACAGCAGGCGTCGGCGTGTCGCTCGCCACCATCTACAACACCCTGCATCAGTTCACGGATGCGGGCCTGTTGCGCGAATTGGTTATCGAATCGGGCCGTTCCTATTTCGATACGAACACCAGTGAGCATCATCACGTTTACGACGAGGATAGCGGCTCGCTGACCGACATTCCGGCCGAGGCCGTGGTCGTCAATGCCGTTCCCGCGGCGGCCCAGGGCCAGGAAATCAGCCGCATCGATGTGGTGGTGCGCGTGCGCTCGCGCAAGGCCGACGAGGCCGAAGCAGAAAGCAAAGATTAGAATAGTTCTAATTAGTTGACACGATGCGTCGTGCGTCGCATAACCCTGCCGCCGGTGTGGCAGTGGTATCGCGCCGGCCCATCATCCATCTGCCGAGGAGGACACCATGTCGCTTGCCGGGACCAAGACCGAAGACAATCTGAAAGCCGCGTTTGCCGGCGAATCCCAGGCCAACCGCCGCTATCTCTATTTTGCTCAGAAGGCTGACGTCGAAGGCTACAACGATGTCGCCACCGTGTTCCGCTCGACCGCCGAGGGCGAGACGGGCCATGCGCACGGCCATCTCGAGTTCCTCGCCGAGACCGGCGATCCCGCCACGGGCAAGCCGATCGGCAGCACTGCCAACAATCTCGAGGCGGCGATTGCGGGCGAGACCCACGAATACACCGACATGTATCCGGGCATGTCCAGCACCGCGCGCGAGGAAGGCTTCGACGAGATCGCTGACTGGTTCGACACCCTGGCCAAGGCCGAGAAGTCCCATGCCGGGCGTTTCCAGCGCGCGCTCGACACCCTCGACTGAGCCGCTACGCGGACCCGGCAGTCATGGAAGGCGGTCTGAAGGCGCCCGTGCGCCATCCTGTCGACTATTCCGACCCCGCCTTCCATGATGCCGAGGCGATCGACGCGGAACTGCGTCGCGTCTTCGACATCTGCCATGGCTGCCGGCGCTGCTTCAATCTCTGCGACAGCTTCCCCAGGCTGTTCGATCTTGTCGACGAATCCGACACGGGCGAACTCGACAGCGTGGACAGCGCGGACTTCAAGCCGGTCATCGATGCCTGCACCTTGTGCGACATGTGCTTCATGGTGACCTGCCCCTATGTGCCGCCGCATGACTTCGACCTGGACTTCCCCCACTTGATCCTGCGGGCCCGTTCGGCGGATCTTGCGCAGGGCAAGCTGGGCTGGGCCGACAAGGCGCTTGCCAAGACCGACCGCAACGGCAAGCTGGCAAGGCCTGTCGCCCCCGTCGCCAACTGGGCCAGCGACCGCCGCAACCGCCTGACCCGGCCCGTGATGCAGGCCGTTGCCGGCATCCACCAGGACGCCTCCCTGCCGCGCTATCATGGCAAGACCTTCACCATGCGCGCGAAAGAAGCACCGGCGGTAAATGCGGATGCCCCGGCCGCCGGCCGCAAGGTGGCGCTGTTTGCCACCTGTTTCGTCAACTACAACAGCCCCGAGATCGGCGAGGCGGCGAGGGCCGTTCTCGCGCACAACGGCGTCGAGACCGAGGTTGCCTATCCCGGCTGCTGCGGCATGCCCCAGCTCGAGCAGGGCGATTATGCCGCTGTGGCGGAGAAGGCGAAGAAGACCGCGGCGGCGCTCTGCGAGTGGATCGACAAGGGCTACGACATTGTCGCGCCCGTGCCGAGCTGTGCCCTGATGCTCAAGTTCGAATGGCCCTTGATCTTGCCGGACGATCCGGCGGTCAAGCGGCTTGCCGCGCACACCGCTGACATCACCGAATATGTCGTCGACATCGCCGGGAAGGAGGGCCTGGCCGACGGGCTCAAGCCGCTCGATGGCGGTATCGCCGTGCACCTTGCCTGCCACGCGCGGGCCCAGAACATGGGGCCGAAGGCGGTGGAGATGCTCAAGCTCATTCCCGATGCGGATCTCGAAATCATCGAGCGCTGCTCGGGCCATGGCGGCGCCTGGGGCGTGAAGAAAGAATTCTTCGAGGTCGCCCTGAAGGTTGGCAAGCCGGCGGCGCGCAAGGCGGCGAAGAGCGGCAAGGCGCATCTGGTATCCGAATGTCCG
>CAZKTK010000060.1:0-4218 GCA_964555535.1 uncultured Rhodospirillaceae bacterium | reverse complement strand
GGCGGCGCGCAAGGCGGCGAAGAGCGGCAAGGCGCATCTGGTATCCGAATGTCCGCTTGCCGGCGAGCATTTGCGCCAGGGCATAGAGGCGATGGGCGACGGCGCCCTGGCCGAAAAGCCGGCGCGCCACCCCATCGAGCTTTTCGCCCAGGCCTATGGATTGACGTCATGAGCAGACAAGAGATTACCCGCGCCGACATCATGGCGATGGACGACTATGCCGCCGAGCGCAAGGAACGCCGGGCCAAGATCTCCGGTCTCAAGGAGCTGAGGCGCCTCCCTGTCGGGCCGTTCGCCACCTTTCATTTCGAATGCTACGAGACCATGTGGATGCAGATCCACGAGATGCTCTACATCGAGAAGGGCGGCGAGGCGCAGATCGCCGACGAACTGGCCGCCTACAACCCGCTTATCCCGGACGGGCGCGAGCTGGTGGCAACACTGATGTTCGGCATACCGGAGGCCGAGCGCCGCGCCCGCATCCTCGCCACCCTCGGCGGCGTCGAGGACCGCATCGCCATCGAGATCGACGGCGAACCGGTCGCGGCACTCCCCGAAGGCGATGTCGAGCGCTCGCGGGACGACGGCAAGACCTCCGCCGTGCACTTCCTGCACTTCCCCTTCACGGACGCCCAGATCGCCGCCTTCCGCGACCCCGGGAGCCGCGTCACCCTGTCGATCTCCCACCCCAATTACGGCCACATCGCCGTCTTCCCCGAAGCCCTGCGCCAGGCCCTCGCCGCCGACTTCGATTGAACCGCCGATTGCGCCCGGTTAGCATGCACCCTTAGGGGGGTGCGCACAGTGGCAGAAGACCAAGGCACGCGGCGCTTGGCGGCGATATTGGCGGCGGATGTCGTCGGTTACACGCGCCTGATGCGCGAGGACGAGCAGGGCACCATCGCCGCGCTCGAAGCCTGCCGCGCCATCTTCGCCGAGGCCATCGCCGCCCATGGCGGGCGTGTGGTGGACATGGCCGGTGACAGCGTGCTCGCCGTCTTCGAGACCGCCGGCGGCGCGGTCGAGGGTGCGCTCACCATCCAGGACCGCCTGGAGGCGCGCGAGGCGCCGGAACAGAGCCGCATGCGCTACCGCATCGGCGTCAACTCAGGCGACATCGTCGAGAAGGCCGACGGCACCGTCTACGGCGACGGCGTCAATGTCGCCGCCCGCCTCGAGGGCCTGGCCGAGCCGGGCTCGGTCTGTGTCTCGGGCTCGGTCTACGATTCCGTCGAAGGCCATGTGGACGTCGCCTTCGCCTATCTCGGCGAGCAGACGGTCAAGAACGTCGAAAAGCCCGTGCGCGCCTATCGGGTTCTCGAGCCGGGCGCCGAAGCGCCCAAGGCGCCGCGCCGGCGCTACGCGATGATCGCCGCCGCTGCGGTGGTCGTCATCGCGGCCGGTCTCGGTATCCGCTGGCTGACCTATGTGCCGCCCCAGTCCGACATGGTGACGGTCACGGGCGAATTTACCAACGACCCGGTGCTGGCGGCGCCCACCGGCCCGGCTATCGCCGTGCTCCCCTTCGAGGATTTGTCCGAGGAGGCCGGCCAGGGCTTCTTCGCCGACGGGCTGACCGGGGACATCATCACCGGGCTGTCTCGGTTCGGCAATCTGCGGGTCATCGCCCGCAATTCGACCTTCCAATACAAGGGCCAGGCGGTCGACGTGCGCGAGGTCGGTGCGGCGCTTGGCGTGCGCTACGTGCTCGAAGGCAGCGTGCGGCGGGCGGGCGACTCGTTGCGCGTCTCGGCCCAGCTTCTCGATGCCCGCGACGGCACAGATCTGTGGGCGGAGAGCTACGCCCGGGACCTGACGACCGCCGACATCTTCGCCATTCAGGACAGCATCATGGAGCGCATCGTCGGCACGCTCGGCAGCAGTATCGGTGTCATCAGCCGCGACCTCTTGGAGCAGACCGCGGCCCGCCACACCGATAACCTCACGGCCTACGAATGCGTGTTGCGCGCCTACGGCTACACTGACCTGTTCACGGCAGAAGAGCATTTCGCGGTGCGCGCCTGCCTGGAGGAGGCGGTGGCGCTGGACCCGTCCTATGCTGAGGCCTGGGCTTGGCTTGCCGTCATCTATCAGGACGAATTCAAGTTTGCCTTCAACCCGCGCCCCGACGCGGAGGGTCCACTGGCGCGTGCCATCGCCGCCTCGCAAAACGCCATCAAGGCGGATGCGACCAATCAGGCAGGCTACGAGTCTCTGGCCGGCGGCCATTATTTCTCAGGCGACCTGGAGCAATTCCGCACCGCTGCCGAACGCGCCCTGTCGCTCAATCCCAACAACTCGAATGCGCTCGCCTGGATGGGTTTCCTCACCGCCTATTCGGGCGCCTGGAACAGGGGCATCGCCCTGCTCGATAAGGCCGTGAACCTCAATCCCAACCATCCCAGCTGGTATCACGTCGCCTACGCCTTGCATCACTTCCATACCGGGAACTACGAGGCGGCGCTGCTGGCGGCCAAGCGCTACAACCTACCGGGCTTCTACTGGCACCACCTGAATCTGGCAATTATCTATGCGGCTCTCGGCCGGCTCGATGAGGCACGAGATTCGGTTGCCGAGCTGACAAAACTCTATCCCGGTTACGCCGACGTGGCCCAAGCCGATCTGGACAAGTGGTTCAAGGATGAAACGCTTGTCGCGGCGATGATGCAGGGCCTGGAAAAGGCCGGGCTGTTCGATGAACCCGAAGCCACGCGCCCCGTCATCGTCGTCCTGCCGTTCGACAATATGGCCGGAGACGACGCCCAAGACTTTTTCGCCGACGGCATCACCGAGGACATCAGCACGCGTCTGTCGCGCTTCTCCGACCTCGCCGTGATCGCCCGCAACTCGGCCTTCCAATACAAGGGCCAGGCGGTGGACGTGGAAGCCGTGGCTCAGGAGCTTGGAGCTGACTATGTGGTGGAAGGCAGTGTACGCCGCTCGGAGGATCGCGTGCGTGTTAACGCACAGCTCGTCGATGCCGCCGCCAAACACATGTGGGCCGAAACTTTTGACCGTGATCTGACGACTGGCGAAATCTTCGACATCCAGGATGAAATCACCAACGGCATCGTTGGTGCCATCGCCGGTGTCCATGGCGTGATCTCGCGCCGTGCGGCTGACGAGGCTCGAAGGCGAACGGACAATCTCGACAGTTACGACTGCGTATTGCTCGCTCATGACTACGAGCGTGCCAATTCAAGTGAGGCGTTTCACAAGGCCAGGAATTGTCTAGAGGTAGTTCTGGCGCGGGAACCGGACTATGTCGATGCATTGGCTGCCAGTGCGATCATCGGCGCGGACGGCTATGCCCTTGGGTGGGGTTTGACGGAAGCTGAACGAGAAACATCGCTGGCACAAAGCATCGCTTCGGGTCGACGGGCCTTGGCGCTGGCGCGGGATGATGCCAGAAGCAACTGGACGCTGGCTTACGCCGAGTATCTTGCTGGCGACTTGGTCAACTTTCTTGCGCATGCTGAAAGGGCACTGGAACTGAACCCTAACGATCCGGACGTCATGGGGATTGCCGGGACTTTGATGGCGTATTCCGGCAGCTATGACCGGGGATTGGCACTTCTGGCGGAAGCAACCGAGCTGAATCCAGACTATCCCGAGTGGTGGAACTACGGCATTGCAAATGGACGTTGGTGCAGCGGCAAGCCCGGTGCTTGGGAAGCCATCCGCAAGATCAATCAGCCTGACTTCTTCTGGCTTCATGTATGGCGTGCCTTCTTGTCGATGGAGGACGGTGACGCCGTGGCTGCCTCGGCAGCATTGGCCGAGATCGAGCGCCTCTATCCCGGATTCTCTGTTGCCATCTACCGCGACGAAATGGCGACGTGGCATGTTCCGGAAGATTGCGCCGAACGAGCCATTGCGCTCATGCGGGAAGCAGGCCTCCCTGAAGGCAACCCCACCGACTGAGCCTGTTCACTCCTCCGGATAGACCCCCCACAGATAGGTCCGCTGCATCCAGCCGCGATAGCTGTGCAGGGTAACCTCGCACCAGACGCTGCGGCAGGAATGCAGGCGGCCCTGGACGCGCGCCTCGGCGCGGGCCAGGACCCGTGAGGCGGGATCGGGTCTGGCACGCAACGGGCGGCCGTCGCCAAGCACCAGCACCGTGCGGGTGCCCGACAGCATGGCCTTGTGCACCCAGCCCTCGGCGCCCTCGAAGTCGCGCACCCGGCGCCATTGCTCGAACTCGGCGACGATCTC
>CAZKTK010000059.1:1213-11253 GCA_964555535.1 uncultured Rhodospirillaceae bacterium | reverse complement strand
GGAGCCGTCATCGGTATCGCCGATATACATGCCCGGGCGCTTGCGCACCGCATCGAGCCCGCGCAGGACCTTGATGGAGTCCGCGCCGTAATCGCCATTGCCGTTCTGGGGAATGTCGTCGTCTGTCATGGTCAGGAATGCTCCCGCGCCGAGTTGGGCGCGATGCCGCCATCGGCGACGGTGTAAAAGGTTGCCTTGCCATCGAGTGCCGCAAACAGGTTGGCGTCGGTACCGGTCAGCCAGGCCTGGGCGCCGAGACCGACAATGGCCTCGGAGAGCGCGGCACGGCGAACCTCGTCGAGATGCGCGGCCACTTCATCGAGCAGCAGCAATGGCGCGGCACCACTGCGCGCAGCCCGCAAGCGGGCCTCGGCGAGGATGATCGAGACGAGCAGGGCCTTCTGCTCGCCGGTGGAACACTCGCCCGCCGGCATGTCGTGTGCCAGGTGGCGGGCGACAAGATCGCTGCGATGAGGACCGTGCGCCGTATGGCCCGATTCCCCGTCGCGGCGGCGGTTGTCACGAAGGAGACCCGCGAAGCGGTGTTCCGCATCCACCGCCGCCATGTCGTCGAGCCAGCCTTCGACCTCGCCGCTGATGGCGAGCCCGGGGCGCGGGAACGGATCGCTCGCCTCATCCAGTGCAGCGGTAAGACGCGACAACGCATCGCGCCGAGCCGCGGCCACGGCGACACCATGGCCTGCGAGAGTCTCCTCGACAGCGTCGAGCCACCGTGCCTCGCCGCCGCTCGCCAGAAGCCTGGCGCGCTCGCGCACAGCCCGCTCATAGGCCGCCAATTCGCGACCGTGCCCCGGCATCAGTCCGGCCACGAGCCGGTCGAAGAACCGGCGCCTGGCGCCCGGCGCCTCGGTGAACAGGCGATCCATGGCGGGTGTCAGCCAGGAGACCCCGAGCACTTCGCCGAGTGCCGCCTGACCGCGCCCGCTCTCACCGTCGATGCGGATCTGGCGCCGCTCCCCCGCGCCGGCACCGCTTTCGAGCCCGGTGCCGATATCGCAGACACCGCCGGGCAGGTCGAGGCGTGCCGCCACCGCCCAGCGCGCCGCCGCCGCGGCGCCGCGACGCGTCACCTCGCCGAGCTTCGCGCGCCGCATGCCGCGCCCGGGGCTGAGGAACGACAAGGCTTCGAGCAGATTGGTCTTGCCGGCCCCATTGGCGCCGGTCAATACGACCGGATGCGGCGCCGGCTCGAGCCGGAGTTGCCCATAGTTGCGGAAATCGGTCAGGGTCAGGCGTGCGACACGTGCCGCCGGAGGGTCGCTGAGCGGACTCGTCTTGGGGGACCTGACGGGCAATTCCGCCGCGATCATACGCGCATCGGCATCAACACATAGAGGGCACGCGCGTCCTCGCTGTCGCCGACCACCGTCGGCGAGGCGGAATCGGCCATGGAAAAGCGCAGGCTGTCGCCCTCGACCTGTTGCGTCATTTCAAGCACGTAACGGGAATTGAAGCCGATCGAAAGCGATTCGCCCTCATAGTCCACGACCAGCTCCTCGGTGGCGCTGGCCTGGTCCGGGCTGTTGGCGGAAAGCACCAGCTTACCGCTCTCGATCATCAGCTTGATGGCCCTCGACTTATCGCTGGCGATGGTCGACACCCTGTCCACGGCTTCGGCAAAGCTTGGGCCATGAACGCTCATGAGCTTGTCGTTGCCCTCAGGGATCACCCGCTGGTAGTCAGGAAACGTGCCGTCAATAAGCTTCGACGAAAGCACAGCACCGTCGATCGTGAAGCGAATCTTGACGTCGGACAACGACACCGCCACGTCGTCCTCGGCATCGTCGAGCAGCTTGCGCAGCTCGCCGACCGCCTTGCGCGGCACAATGATCCCCGGCATGCCCTCTGCGCCTGCGGGAAGATCCACCTCGACACGGGCCAGACGATGGCCATCGGTGGCGACCGCGCGCAAGGCCCGCTCGCCCTCCTCGACCGCATGCAGGTGGATGCCATTGAGGTAGTAGCGCGTCTCTTCCGTCGAGATCGCAAACTTGGTCTTATCGATCAGGCGTCTGAGATCCGCCGCCGGAATGCTGAAGCTGTGATCGAGATCGCCGGCCGAAAACGCGGGAAAATCCACAGGCGGCAGGCAGTGCAGGGAAAACGCCGAGCGACCGCTGCGCAAGGCCAGCCGCTCGCTGCCTTCCTCGCTGGCAAGCTCAACCTGCGCGCCCTCGGGCAGTTTGCGCACGATGTCGTAGAGCATATGCGCCGGTGCCGTCGCCGTGCCTTCCTGCCCGACCTCGGACGGGGTCGAATCGATCACCTCGATATCCATGTCCGTGGCGGTCAGACTCAACTTGCCGCCGTTCGACGAAATCAACAGGTTGGACAGAATCGGAATGGTATTGCGGCGCTCGACCACGCTTTGCACGTGCTGCAGCGACTTGAGCAGATGCGAGCGCTCGATGGTCAGTTTCATGTCGCCGGAAACCCTCGTTGAAAGCTGCCAGCCGACAGGCGCCAGCCGCCCGTCAAGCCGCCGGCGGCGCCGTCGCCCCCGGGTCCGGAACTATACCAGACTCGCGTGTTTTCTATAGTTTTTTCGCCCTTTCGAGCGGCAGCCATTTAGGCCTCGAGCATGCGCCTGAGCAGCTCCACGTCTTCGGCAAAGCCGGCATCGCTCTGACGCAGCTGATCGACCTTGCGCACGGCATGCATCACGGTGGTGTGGTCGCGGTTGCCGAACTTGCGGCCGATCTCGGGCAGCGAGCGCTGGGTCAGCTGCTTGGCCAGATACATAGCGACCTGACGCGGCCGGGCCACCATTTGCGCACGGCGCGCCGAACTCATTTCAGAGACCTTGATGTTGTAGTACTCGGCAACGCGCTTCTGGATGTCCTCGATGGTCACGCGGCGGTCGTTGGCGCGTAGCAGGTCATGCAGCACTTCCTGGGTGCTTTCGAGGGTGATGGGCCGGCCCACCAGGGTGGAATGGGCGACGACGCGAATCAGCGCGCCTTCCAGCTCACGAACATTGGAACTGATCTTGTGGGCGAGGAATTCCAGCACTTTCGGCGGCACCTGGCCGGCACCGAGCTGGTCGGCCTTGCCCTGCAAAATGCCGAGTCTGAGCTCGTAGGAGGTCTGATGCACCTCAGCGACCAAGCCCCAGCTGAGGCGCGAGCGCATGCGCTCGTCCATATATTCGAGATCCGCCGGGGAGCGGTCGCCGGAAACGATCACCTGCTTGTTCTGATCGACCAGCGCGTTGAAGGTGTGGAAGAACTCTTCCTGGGTCGATTCCTTGCCGCCGATGAACTGCACGTCGTCGATCAGCAGTACGTCGACCGAGCGGAACAGCTCCTTGAAGCCCATGATGTTCTTGAAGCGGAGCGCCCGGATGAACTGGTACATGAACTTCTCGGCCGAGAGATAGATCACCCGTTTGTCGGGACGGCGCTCGCGCACCCGCAGGCCGATGGCGTGCATCAAATGGGTCTTGCCGAGGCCGACACCGCCATAGATGAAAAGTGGATTGAACGGCACATCGTCCGAATCGCCCACCCGCTTCGCAGCGGCATGGGCGAACTCGTTGGGCTTGCCGACCACGAAATTGTCGAAGCAGTAGCGCGAATCGAGCGCCGCGCCGATCGAATCGATATCGCCGAAGGAGTCTTCGCCGGCCGTCTCCGCCTCGCTCACAGGCGCTGTCGGCCGCGGCGGATCCATTGGCGTGGGCATCCCCGGACGAACCACGATATCGACAGCCGCCACGCCCTTGCTCTCGTCCTGCCACAAGGCCCGCAGGCGATCGCCATACCGCGGTGCCACCCAGTCACGCAGGAATCGCGTCGGCACGCAAAGCTGAACCCGCCCCTCGGCGACGCTGCCCAGCTCCACCGATTCCATCCAACGCTCGAATGTGGTGCTGCCCAGTTCGCCGCGCAGACGGTCCCGGACTCGCCGCCAGCTGGCGTCGGCTTCCAACTTGTTTTGTGTCTCGGCCACGGCTGTCCAGACGCCCACTAACGCTGCATCGCCACAAGCATTGGCGCCGGCCAACGCTGGGAAAAGTTGGAGAAAACCCAATCAAGATTTGCTGGTGAAATGGCCATGACCCCCCCTGAGCCGCCCATTTTGCCGAATTCGACAATAACCACACTTCACGGCGCGTAGTAACACCGCACACTTACACCAGCTAGATTTCGGTAAATCTTACCGTATCCGCCTATTATGCAACACAGTTCTAGGCTACCAAGCGCGAATACTATTGCCAGACTTGAGCGCAGCCGCCTCAGCACCACGCTCAAAGACTACTCACGCAGGCCCCGACATGCAACAGAATCGAAACCTTGACATGCATTTTTTTGCTCGACCTTTGCACGCCGGCAACGCGAATCGTTAGGGGCTCATAAAACAAAAACGGCCGCGCATGTGCGCGGCCGCGGCCAACATCGTTTGTGCTTGTAAGGGGCTACGCCATCGCCTTGATACGGCGACTGAGGCGGGACAGCTTTCGCCGCATGGCATTCCGCGGCACCACGCCCTTGACGACGCCACGCATCAGTTGGGGCTGTGCCCGCACGAAGGCTTCCTGCGCCGCCGCCTTGTCGCCGCCGGCTATCGCCACCTCGACGGTTCTGACGGACGTGCGGATGCTGCCGATACGCGCCTTATTGACGACGCGCTGCCGCTCGTTGCGGCGAATACGTTTCTTGGCCGATTTGTGATGCGCCATGCTCAACCCAACTGGAATTGGCCGCGGACGCCCCGTCCGCAGCAGGAAAGGGCGCGGTTATAACCGGGCGAATCGGGAGCGTCAACCGCCACCCCACCCGAATCGACCCCATGCGAATCAGCGGTTCTTGAAATCGGGCTTCCGCTTCTCGGCGAAGGCCGCCATGCCCTCGCTCTGATCCTCAAGCGCGAAGGTGGAATAGAACAGGCGGCGCTCGAACATCACGCCTTCGCTAAGCGGCGTCTCATAGGCCCGGTTGACCGCCTCCTTGGCCATCATCGTCACGGGCAGCGACATCTCGGCAATCGTCCCGGCAACGTCCATAGCCGTGTCCATGAGCTCGCCAAGGGGTACGATGCGGCTCACAAGGCCGGCCCGTTCGGCCTCCTCCGCATCCATCATGCGGCCTGTGAGAATCAGGTCCATGGCCTTGGCCTTGCCGACCGCGCGCGGCAGCCGCTGGGTGCCGCTGGCGCCAGGGAAGGTGCCGATCTTGATCTCGGGCTGACCGAAGCGCGCATTGTCGGCGGCAATCACGATGTCGCACATCATGGCGAACTCGCAGCCGCCGCCGAGCGCGAAACCGGCCACCGCCGCGACAATGGGCTTGCGGCAGGTTGCCAGGCACTCCCAGGAGCCGATGAAATCGCCAAAATAGGCATCCATGTAGGATTTCGACTGCATCTCCTTGATATCGGCACCGGCGGCAAATGCTTTTTCGGAACCGGTCAGCACGATGGCGCCGATTCCGTCATCCGCTTGGAAAGCGTCTAGCGCCTGGCCGAGTTCGGCGACTAGGGCACTATTGAGCGCGTTGAGCGCATTCGGGCGATCAAGCGTGACGACGCCGACCTTGCCGCGTGTCTCTACGGCGATGTTCTCATAAGCCATGGGATGTCCTTGTTCTCAGCTCGGCGCGAGGGAGAAGCGCACGGTCAGGCGCTGCGCCGAATCGGGGGGATAAATCGTGATCGTCAGGCGCTCGCCCTCGCGCTCGTATTCCAGCGGCCCCGAGGCCTGCCAGCCTAGCGCCGGCAGGGTGTCACCATAGAAACGGGTCACCGCCGCCGCATCGGTCGCGCCGCTGGCGTAGCGTTCGACGATGCGCCCTTGGGGCGTGTCGAAGATCACCCCCGCATCGCCCAGCTCATGCAATGCCGCCATGAGCGGCAGGTCGTCGAAACCGGCAACGAACACCGCCTCGTCGGCGCTCGCCGGCAGGGCGAACAGCAAGGGCAGAAGGGTCAGGAAGGTGCGCAGGCGTGCCATGCCCCAACCTACCTCAGCGCTGGCATTTGGGACAAAGGAAAGTGGACCGCCCCGCCTGGACGATTCGCTTGACGGTGTGGCCGGGCTTGCCGCCGACGCAGGGCTCGCCCTCGCGGCCATAGACGGAGAACGCATGCTGGAAATAGCCGAGCTCGCCCGAGGCCTGAACATAGTCGCGTAAGGAGGAGCCGCCGGCCGCGATGGCATCGCGCAAGACCGCCTTGATGGCGGGCACCAGGCGTTCGGCCCGTGCCCCGGCAACGCTGGCGCCGAGGCGCTTCGGCGAAATGCCCGCGCGGTACAGGCTTTCGCAGGCATAGATATTGCCGATGCCCGCGACCAGTCGCTGGTCCAGCAAAAGCGCCTTGATCGGCGAGCGGCGCCCGGCAAGTGCCGCCGACAGCATCGGGCCGGAGAATGCGTTGCCGAGCGGGTCCGGGCCCATACTGCGCAGGAGCGGATGCTCGTCGAGAGCGTCCGCATCCGTGACATCGAAGAGACCGAATCGCCGCACGTCGTTGAAAACGATCTCGCTGCCGTCGTCGGTGTGGAAAAGAATGTGGTCGTGCTTTTCCGGAACCACGCCGGCCTCAGGTCGGGCAAAGAGCCGCCCGGACATGCCGAGATGGCCGATCACGACCTGACCGTCATCGAGCCTGAACAGCAGATATTTGCCGCGCCGGGCGATGGTCTCGACACGGCGCCCTTCGAGACGCTGGGCAAAGTCCGCTGGCAGGGGAAAGCGCAGATCGCCGCGCCGCACGGTGACGCGCGCCAGGCGCCGGCCTTCCAGCATGGGCGCCAGACCACGGCAAACGGTTTCGACCTCGGGCAATTCGGGCATGGCCGACTGTAGCGCGGCCATTGGCGCTAGGCTATGGTTCGCGCCATGGTGACAGATCCCAAGACGGAGACGGTGCCCTTCGGGCTGCGCGACGTGGACCCGGCCGAAAAGCCGGCGCTCGTGGCGGGCATATTCGACTCCGTCGCCTCACGCTACGACCTGATGAACGATCTCATGAGCGGCGGCGTGCAGCGCTTGTGGAAACGCGCCATGGTAGGGGTGCTGGAGCCAAGGCCGGGTGCGCGCATTCTCGACCTTGCCGGCGGCACCGGCGATATCGCGGCGCGCATCCTCGACCGCCATGCCGTCGATGTCACGGTGTGCGATCTGACGCCGGCCATGCTGGTGGAGGGTCGGCGCCGGGCCTGGGACCGGGGGCGCATCGGTACGCCGCAATGGGTCTGCGGCAGCGGCGACGCCCTGCCGTTCCCCGATCGCCATTTCGATGCCTGCACCATCGCCTTTGGCCTGCGCAACTTTGCCAAGATCGAGCCGGGCCTCACCGAGATCGCACGCGTGCTGCGCCCGGGCGGGCGCTTTCTCTGCCTCGAATTTTCGCCCGAGGTGGCCGCACCGCTGGCACCCCTTTACGACGCCTTCTCCGACCGCATCATCCCGGCGCTGGGCAAAGTCGTCGCCGGTGACAGGGTGTCCTATGCCTATCTTGTCGAGAGTATTCGCCGCTTTCCGCCGCCTGATGCGCTGTCGGCCATGATGGCGGAGGCGGGCTTTGCCGGTATTCGCGCCCGCAAGCTGAGCGGCGGTATCGTCGCTCTGCACAGCGCCTGGCGCGTCTAGCGAACCATGTTCCGCACGGCCCGAAACCTTTGGCGACTTGTGGTCATCGCACGTGTGCTGGCGCGTCACGATGCGCTGGAGCCGCTGGCCGATACCGCACCCTGGCTGGTGCGGCCCTTGCGCTGGATGGTCCGGCCCAAGACCGATGGTCGGCGGCTCGGACAACGGCTTGCCGATGCGGCGGTGGCGCTTGGTCCAGGTTTCATCAAACTCGGCCAGGCCATGTCGACCCGTGCCGACCTGATCGGCGCCGAGGTGGCAGAGGATCTCGCCATGCTGCGCGACCGCCTGCCGCCTTTCCCGGCCGCTGAGGCACGCCAGGTGATCATCGACGAGCTCGGCCAACCGGTCGAAGCGCTGTTTGCCGAATTCGACGACACGGCCGTGGCCGCCGCCTCCATCGCCCAGGTGCATTTCGCCACCACCAGCGACGGCCGCCAGGTGGCGGTAAAGATCCTGCGCCCCGGAATCGAAAAAGCGTTCCAGCGCGATCTCGACTTGCTGTTCTGGCTGGCGGAGCTGATCGAGCGCACCCAGCCCCGATTGCGCCGTCTGCGCCCCGTCGAATCCATGCGCACGGTCGCCGACATGGTGACGATCGAGATGGATCTTCGCCTCGAAGGCGCCGCCGCCTCGGAAATGGCGGCCAACTTCGCGGAAGACGACAGTTTCAACATTCCCGCCATCGACTGGCCGCGCTCGGCACGCCGGGTGCTGACCAGCGCCCGTGTGCACGGCACGCCGGTCGACCGCCGCGAGGCCCTGATCGAGGCCGGACACGATCCGCTCGCGGTTCTGGAGAAGGCGGCCCGCGCCACCTTCAATCAGGTTTTCCGCGACGGCTTTTTCCATGGCGACCCGCACCAGGGCAATCTGTTCGTGGCCGAGGACGGCAATATCTGGGCCGTGGATTTCGGCATCATGGGACGGCTGGACGATGCCACGCGGCGCTATCTCGCCGAGATGCTGATGGGCTTTCTCGATGGCGACTACGCGGCTGTTGCCGATGTGCATTTCCGCGCCGGCTATGTTCCGGCGGATAGGGACCGAGGTGCCTTCACCCAGGCCATCCGCTCCATCGGCGAGCCGATCCTGGGCTTGCCGACGGCGGAAATCTCACTGGGCCGCCTGCTCGGCCAGCTCTTCCAGATCACCGAGACCTTCGGCATGCGCACGCAGCCACATCTGCTGCTGCTGCAGAAGGTGATGGTGGTGGCCGAAGGGGTGGGGCGCGAGCTCTATCCCCAGGCCAATATGTGGGAGCTGGCGCGGCCCCTGACCGAGGCCTGGATAGCGAGCCAGCTGGGGCCGGGGGCACGTGCCAAGGCCGGCGCCGAGAGCGCTGTCGGCTTCGTCCAGCGCCTGCCGGGTCTGGCACAGCGGGCCGAGGAAGCGCTCGACAGGCTGGCCGCGTGGGACGAAAGGGCGGCGCAGCGGCGCCAGACCCCCTGGCCGCTGATGCTGGCCTTCGCGGCCGGCGCCGTGCTGACGGCCGTTCTGTTAACGCTGTCGTGACCGCGCGAAGGTTTCCTTACATGCCGGAATGCTCTAGCGTAGCCACCTCCGGCAGGAACATGGCAAATGCTTGACGGAAAACGCATTCTTCTCATCGTTTCGGGTGGCATCGCGGCCTATAAGAGCCTCGATCTGGTGCGCCGACTGCGCGAGCGCGGCGCCGAAGTACGCTGCGTGCTGACCCGCGGCGGCTCTCAGTTCGTCACACCGCTCTCGCTGGCGTCCTTGAGCGGCGAGCCGGCCTACGAGGATCTGTTCTCCCTGACCGACGAAGCGGAGATGGGACACATCCGCCTGTCGCGGGAGGCGGATCTGCTGGTGGTGGCGCCGGCGAGCGCGGATTTGATGGCCAAGATGGCGGCGGGCCTCGCCGACGATCTGGCCAGCACGGTGCTGCTGGCAACCGACAAGCCCGTGCTCATCGCGCCGGCCATGAACACCATGATGTGGCAGCACGCCGCAACCCGGCGCAACGTGGCGACCCTGCAGGGCGACGGCATTATGCGCGTCGGCCCCGAACCCGGCGATCTCGCTTGCGGCGAGGTCGGCGAGGGTCGCATGGCCGAGCCCGCCGCCATCATCGCGGCGATCGAGAATGCGCTCGGCGCCAACGGCCCCTTGCGCGAGGTACGCGCGCTGGTTACCGGCGGACCAACCCACGAGCCCATCGATCCGGTGCGCTATATCGCCAACCGCTCGTCGGGCAAGCAGGGCTATGCCATCGCCGGTGCCCTCGGCGCCCTCGGCGCGGATGTAACCTGGGTCAGCGGCCCGACCGCTTTGCCGGACCCGGCCGGCGCCACGGTCGTGCGCGTCGAAACGGCGGAGGAGATGCTGGCGGCCTGCCGCGACGCCCTGCCGGCGGATGTCGCGGTGTGCGCGGCAGCGGTCGCCGACTGGCGCGCCGCCAGC
>CAZKTK010000059.1:0-1203 GCA_964555535.1 uncultured Rhodospirillaceae bacterium | reverse complement strand
CAATCAGAAAGTGAAACGGGGCAAGGCGGCCGAGCGCGGTCTGGACATGGTCGCCAATCCGGACATCCTCGCCACCCTCGGCGCCCTCGAACAGGGCCGCCCGACGCTGGTCGTGGGCTTCGCCGCCGAGACCGAGAAGGTCGTCGAGCACGCGACGGCAAAGCGGCTGGCAAAGGGCTGCGACTGGATCGTCGCCAATGACGTCTCGCCCGAGAGCGGGGTCTTCGGCGGCGACGAAAACACGGTGCACGTGATCGATGCCGATGGCGTCGAGACCTGGCCCAAGGCCAGCAAGGCGGAGGTGGCGGCCAAACTGGCTGAGCGCATTGCCGGAGCGATTGCGGAGAAAGGCATCGCCGTATGAGCGTGCCCGTGGCGGTGCGGCGCCTGCCGCACGCCCTGCCAGGAGAGCTGCCCGCCTACGAGACCGCGCAAAGCGCCGGCGTCGACCTGCCGGCAGCACTTGACGATGATCTAGTGCTGGCACCCGGCGCCCGCGCCCTGGTGCCGACCGGGCTTGCCATCGCGCTGGCCGAGGGTTACGAGGCACAGGTTCGCCCACGCTCCGGCCTAGCCCTTCGCCATGGCCTCGGCGTGGTCAATTCACCCGGCACCATCGATGCGGACTATCGCGGTGAGGTCGGGGTGATCCTGATCAACCACGGAAGCGAGCCGGTGACGATCGGCCGCGGCATGCGCATCGCCCAACTGGTGGTGGCGCCCGTGTCGCGACTGAAATGGCAGGAAGTCGATGCCCTGCCCGAGACCGCAAGGGGAGAGGGCGGTTTCGGGTCGACGGGCCAAGGCGAGACGGCATAACTGGGGGTCAAAGCACGATGACGGATACGAGAATTCACGACGACATCACAGGAACGATCGGCAACACGCCGTTGGTGCGCTTGTCGCGGCAGCGCGAGGCGACCGGCTGCAAGGCCGATCTCGTCGGCAAGCTTGAATTCTTCAATCCGTTGGCGAGCGTCAAGGACCGTATCGGCGTCTCGATGATCGAGGCCATGGAAGCGTCGGGACAGATCAAGCCGGGCGACACGCTCGTCGAGCCGACCCCGGGCAATACGGGCATCGCGCTTGCCTTCGTCGCCGCCGCCAAAGGCTACCGGCTGATTCTGACCATGCCCGAGACCATGTCCATCGAGCGCCGCCGCATGCTGCGCTTCCTCGGCGCCGAGATCGTGCTGACCGAGG
>CAZKTK010000058.1:0-11409 GCA_964555535.1 uncultured Rhodospirillaceae bacterium | reverse complement strand
AAGGAGGAATGGAAGATGGTGCAGGAGACCAAGAAGATTCTCGATCCCGAGATCGAGGTCAGCGCCACCTGCGTGCGCGTGCCGGTTTTCGTCGGCCACGCCGAAGCGGTGAACGTGGAGTTCGAGACGCCGGTCGACCTCGAGGAGATGCGCGAGGCGCTGTGGCACGCCCAGGGCGTGCAGCTCGTCGACAATCCGGACGAGGACGCCTATGTGACGCCCATCGAATGCGTCGGCGAACCCGATGTCTTCGTCAGCCGCCTGCGCGAGGACACCACCGTGCCTTACGGCCTCAACATGTGGGTGGTCTCCGACAACCTGCGCAAGGGCGCCGCGCTGAATGCCGTGCAGATCGCCGAGGAGCTGATCCAGGGGTATCTATAGGCTCTAGCCAACTGGCCTTTCTATCCAGGCGCCGTCCGCCAGGACATCGGTAGCAATTGAGATTTGCCGCGGCGAGAAGCATTTCTTGCGCTTGGCCCATGCATAGGTAGCGTTCACAATATCTTCGTGCGTTCCTACCGGCTCGTTCTCAGCCACCCAATGAACTGTCGCGAGCAGTTCCATGCCGAAGGGCGACTCGAAGCCTTCCACGAGATCGGCAACCCGCTGCAGGCGTTCACGAGTATCTATGTTGCTCTCGAGAAAGTCCCTAGCGTCGTCCCTGGCGCCCGGGACGATCGCGAGCGGCTTGTCCGGCGCATCTCCGCCATCGGCATATCCTGATACCAAGTGACCTTCGATGGCGTGGAGGACATGGCGAAGATTCTCCGCATACGGCCCGTACGGGGCCTTACGAAACTTCAGTTTCAGCGGCTCCCCTGCCTCTTGCATGAAGTACATCAGCTTGTGGACTTCCAGTAGCGATATATAGGGATCCAGCAAGCCGCCGAGATATCGGTCCATCAAACCGACAAGGGCGGCCCTACCAGGGGTCATCCTGGGAACGTCGCGACCTGCCACCATCTCCTCGGCGACAGGAGCGCCCGTTGGCTCGAACACGACTACTCGGGTACCCTCCAGCCCATCGAGTGCATCGGCGATCTTGGAGCGGACTTGGCCCCACTTCAGTCCGCCCAGGCCACTTCCCAGCGGTGGGATAGCTATCGAGCGAATATCGCGGTCGGTGATCTCTCGCACCAATGCGACCAATCCGGCCTCGATATCCTCCATGCGGCTTTTGCCGCGCCAATGCCGCTTGGTGGGAAAATTGACAATGTAGCGGGGATTGGTCAGTTGGCCCGTTTCATGGACGAACATATGGCCGGGCTTGACCTCATCGCGTTTGCAGGCAGCGGCATAGGCCTTGAAATTGCCAGGGAACGCCTTCTTGAACTGAAGCGCAATGCCACGCCCCATGACGCCCACGCAATTCACGGTGTTGACCAGGGCCTCGGCGTCTTCAGAAAGGATGTCTCCAGACCGATACTCGATCATTCTTTTCACCTGCCGCATCAATAATACCATTCAGATTCGATTGTGACAGCCGGGATATGATCCGCGTTCGCCAGTGCCGCCGTGACCTGTGAACGGACAGACTGCGAACGCACGCCGATTTGCGAAACCAGCGACCAGGGGAACGCATGTTCGAGCAAGAACTCCGATTGCTTGGCTTCCTTGACCGACGAAGGAATGCCCGATCCGCCCCATTGCCTGGACCGAACGGCGCTCCAATCGATTTCATCGAGCTGGGACAGATCCGCGCGATCCTCGAAATAGCGGCTGCCCGCGTTGGCAAGCGTGAACGCCCAACGGCGGTCATTTGCATCTGCCCAAGCGACTGTTTGCCTCAAGTCCGCCCGCAAATGAACGATGGGCCCTTGGCCCCCGCGGAATGAAAGCTGCGGATCATTGGCCATGTGAATCACATAAAGCATCACTGACCTGGGGCAGAAATAGAAGGGAACGCAGTCGCCGACATATAGGTCACGGTGGCTTGTCAGCCTCAAGTCGTTGAGCCGTCTTTGCTTAATGTTGCTCATTCTGATCGTGCTGCCGGGTGGCCGTCTGCGTTCGACTTCCGCGTCGCATAGCAGGCCATTGTCCGCAACAATCGACGGCAGACGGTCTACGTGGACGATGTGATAGATCTTCGGTGCGCGCGGTATCGTCATGCCTGCTCTCGGCCATCTCAGGCCAAGGTAGTGGCACACAGAGAAACGTTCAATGCTCGGATGTATAGCCCGGCGCGTGCTCGGGCACGCCGGCGGCGCGGAAGGCCTCGGCGAACTCGTCCATGCGCGACGTCGGCGCGCGGCAGCAGCGCGTGCGCTTGGCGCGAAAGCCGGCGACGGAGAAAGCGGGAAAGACCGACAGCTGCGTCTGCACCAGCGCCTGCGCCTCCTCCAGCTTGCCCTGCTTGACCAGGGCGAGGATGAGCTGCTCGTGACCCTCGCTGTGGCTGCGCGTGGAACTGGCGATGACCTGCCTGGCATAGGTTTCCGCAGCCTCGTAATCGCCCAGCGAGTTGCGGTTCATGGCGAGGATGTTGAGCACGAATCCGTCTGGGATCGGCGTCAGGCGCTCGGCCCGCTCAAGCAGAGCGCCGGCTCTCTCGTAGCGTTCGGCATATTGGAAGACCAGGCTCGCGGCAGTCAGCGCGAAACCACTGCTGGGTGCCACGGCAACCGTCTTCTCAGCAAGCGCGATAGCCTCGTCCGCACTGCCCGTAAGAAAGCGGATCATGGCCAGGTTGGCGTAGGCCTCGGCCACGTTGGCGTCCTTGGCGATCGCCGCCTCGGCACGGCTCGCCGCGAGCGCGAGGTTCTTGGCCTCGTCCTCGACCGGGCCGAAGAAGCGGGCATCCCAGTTGTAGGTCCAGCTGAGAATGGCCTCGGCCTGAGCGTAGTCCGGGTCGATCTCGAGCGCCCGCTCGAGGCTGGCGCGCGCGTCGGCAATGGAGCGCGCCGAAAAATTGTAGATGTGTGCGCGCGCGGTCTCGAAGGCGCGCCAGGCCTCGAGGCTCTCGGTGCCGCCGTGCCAGGCAATCGCCGAGCCGCCTTCGGTCAGGTTGACCTGCATGGCGCGCACGATGGCGAGCGTAATCTCGTCCTGCACCGCGAACAGATCGGCCACGGGGCGGTCGAAGCGCTCGCTCCAGACATGATTGCCGTCCTGCGCATCGACGAGCTGGGCGGTGACGCGGATACGCTCGCCGGCAAGCTGCACCGAGCCTTCGAGCACGTAGCGCACGCCCTGTTCCTCGGCCACCTGGCGCACGTCGACAGCGCGGCCCTTGTAGGTGAAGGTCGAGTTGCGGGAAATGACCAGCATGCCGCGGGTCTGCGCGAGGATGGCGATGATGTTCTCCGACAGCCCGTCGGCGATGTATTCCTGCTCCGCATCGCCCGACATGTTGTCGAAGGGGAGGACGGCGATGGACGGCTCCTCGGCGGCGGGTTCGGGCGCCTCCGCCACGGTCTCTTCTCCGGTGCCGGTGGGCAGGAGCGCCCACACGCCAACGGCCAAAGCGACCGCGAGGGTGCCTGCCGCAACATACAAGATGCCGCGCCGCCTCGCCGGCTTCGCCACGGCCGCAATGCCCTCGGCAAGCACGCGATAGGCGCGCACGGGCTCGGCGACGTTCTTGACCGCATGCGCGCCGGCATCGGCAAAATCGAGGTCCGGGTCGCGGCGCACCTGGGCATAGGCGAACTCGAAGATCATCACGCCGCCGGCATCGGCGAGGCTTTCGAGGCGGGCGGCGACGTTGACGCCATCGCCATAGACCGTGCCGTCGTCGCCCTCTCGGATGTCGCCGAGATTGATGCCCACGCGGAAATCCATGCGCCGGACATCGGAGAGGTCTTCGTTGCGCTCCGCCAATGCGACCTGCGCGGCCACCGCCGCCGCCACGGCGCCAGCCGCGCTGTTGAAGACGGCGAGGATGCTGTCGCCCGCCATGTCCACCACGCGGCCCTCATTGGCCTCGATATGGCTACGGAAGGTATCGCGGTAGTCGCCGATGGTGGCAATCGTGGCGGTCTCGTCATCGGCCATCAGTCGCGTATAGCCGACGACATCCGCCGCCAGGATCGCCGCCAGCCTCTGCTTGACCTCAGGCGCCGCCATGCAGGCTCCCTTCCCAGGCCATGATGGTAGGCGCGCAGCGGCCTTGGTTCAATGCTCCGGCAGCCCGGCCTTGCGCAAGCCGTCGGCCATGCGGGCGATGACGGGCTCCTCGAAGTTCCATAGCCGATGCACTTCCGTCATCGCCTCAATCGAAAAGCCCGGGTACACCTCGCGAAGGGTCGTAAGAGCCACCGCTGCCTCATCGGCCATTCCGAGCTGCCCATACGCCGCCGCCAGAACCTGATGAGTCCAGAAGAAGTCCGGCATATTGATGCGCTGGGCGGCGGCCAGAGCGTCGTCGTCGAGCCCCTGTCTGTAAGCGTCATAGAAATATGGGAAATGGTACCAGGTCTGGTGATGCGGGTTGAGCGCGATCGCCCTCGCCATGAGTGGCAGGCCGCGCTCCCAGCTTCCGCTGTAGGACAGGTGCGCGCCGGCAGACGCAAGCAGCAAGGTATCGTTCGGCGCAAGCGACAGCATCTTGTCGATCACGCTGTCGAATAGACCCATATTCTTGCGGTAGAATGCCACCCGTGCCAGCGAGTAGTGCGCCCAGGCCAAGGTTGGATCCATGTCCACGGCGTGCTCGGCATAAGCCAACGCACGATCCAGTGGCGGCGCCAACTCCGGTCGTGGGTTGAAACCATATAAGAACTCATCGACCGCGACACCTGAGAGGACAGCAAACGCTTGGGCGTAATCCGGCTCTTTGCTGATGACATGCTCGAGGCAAGTGCGAACGTAACGGTGGGTATCGGGCGCAATAACTCGCCAATACTCATAGGTGCGGAGCACGCATTCGTAGCTCGCCAGGTCGGCGGGCACCTTCGTTTCCGAGGCCCGGACCTCAGCCATCGTGATAACGCTGTCGCCGCTGGCGATGGCGCCGACCACGCGCTCGGTGATGTCGTCCTGGATAGCGAAGATGTCGCCTGCCGAAAGATCGCGGTCGTAGGTCTCGGCCCAGAGGTGGGTGCCGTCGGTGGCGTCGAGAAGCTGGGCGATGACGCGGATATCGTCGTCGGATCTCCGCACGCTGCCTTCGAGCACGTAGGTGGCGCCGAGGTCTTCGGCGGCGGCGCGCACATCGACACTTTCGCCGCGATAGCGGAACGAGGAGTTGCGCGCGATGACGCCGATATCGGCAAAGCGCGCCAGCCGCGTGATGATGTCCTCGGCAATGCCGTCGGCGAAGAACTGCTGCTCAGGGTCATCGCTCAGGGCGCCGAACGGCAGCACGGCGATGACGGGCCGATCGGGCACGGCCCCCGGCGCGTGCTCGGGCACGCCGGCGGCGCGCAGCAGGGACACATAGGTTGCCACCGTTTCCGGGGCGTATGCCCCCGGCCCCTCAAGCCGTTCGCGATGCGAAGCGATCGAGAAACCTGGCTCATCCTCAAGTCGCTCGGCGACAGCGCGTCGCGCTTCGTCATCGCGGCCGAGGCCGCCAAGCGCCGCGACCCGGATCCACGCTCGCCACTGTGGAACGATATCCGCCTTGGCCGCCTCAAGCGCGTCGAGCGCCATCTGGTGACGGCCGGCGAGAAGGTGGCTCTCGGCCACCACCAGCGGATACCAATTGAGATGATTGGGGCTCAGGCGCATGGCCTGCTCCAACAGGGCAATGGCGCGCTCGGTGTGACCAAGCGGAGATAGCACGACGGCGGCTATGCCCAGCACATAGCCGTGATTGGGGCCGAGCCGAAGCGCGATCTCCACTTGCTCGATCGCGCGAGCGAAGTCGTGACGGTTATGAAAGACCATGGCGAGGACCGCATGCGCGTCGGGCGAATCATGATCGATCGCCACAGCCTGCTCGGCATAGCTCAACGCATCGTCCAGGCTCTTCTCGGGGTTGGGGCTGAAGCCCATGCGCACTTCCAGGCGGTGGGTATTGCCGATTTGCGCCAAGGCCAAGGCAAATGTCGGGTCGATCGCCACAGCCTGCTCGAACAGGCGGCGGGCCTCCGCCACACCGTCCGAGGTGAAGCGCAGCAGGTGCTCGCGGCCGCGCTGGAACAGGCTCCAGGCTTCCAGGCTCTTGGTGCCGCCGCGCCAGACCAGCGCGTGCGGGCCTTCGGTAAGCTGTACCTGAAGCGCGCTGACGACGTTCAAGGTGATGTCGTCCTGCACCGCGAAGACGTCGTCGAGGGCGTGATCGTAGCGCTCGCTCCACAGGTGATTGCCGGACAAGGCATCGATCAGCTGCGCCGTCGCCCTCAGGCGCTCGCCGACCACCTGGATGGAGCCTTCGAGCACGTAGCGCACGCCGAGCGCCTCGGCCACCTCCTGCACCTTCACCGCCTCGCCCTTGTAGGTGAAGGTGGAGTTGCGCGCGATGACCAGCATGCCGCGGGTCTGCGACAGTGCCGAGATGATGTTCTCCGACAGGCCGTCGGCGATGAAGTCGTGCTCTTCGCCGGCGGAGAGGTTGTCGAAGGGGAGGACCGCGATCGACGGCTCGTCCGGCAGCGGATGGGCCATGCGCTCGAGGGAGGCGGTCTCCACGGCCGGCGGCCGCTGCGTCTGCCAGAAGGCGATGCCGGCAAGAACGATCACCGCCATTGCCAGCGCCGAAAGCGCCACGGCACGACGGCGCGGCGCCTCTTGCGCTGCGGCGCCCGGCGCCAGCACACGGTAGGCCCGCACGGGATCGGCGATGTTCTTGACCTCGTGGCGACCCGCATCGGCGAAGGCCATCTCCGGGTTGCGGCGCACCTGCTGATAGGCGAACTCCGAGATCATCACGCCGCCGGGCTCGGCCAGGCCTTCGAGGCGCGCGGCGACGTTGACGCCATCGCCGTAGACCGTGCCATCGCCCGCCTCGCGAATGTCGCCGAGATTGACGCCGATACGGAAATGCATCTGCCGCAACGGATCCAGGCCCGCATTGCGCTCGCCGAGCGCAGTCTGGGTGGCGACAGCGGCCGCGACGGCGCCGGCAGCGCTGTCGAACACGGCGAGGATGCTATCGCCCGCCATGTCGACCACGCGCCCGCCATTGGCCTCGATCTGATCGCGGAAGATGTTGCGATAGTCGGTGATGGTGGCGATCGTCGCCGGCTCGTCCTCGCCCATGAGGCGCGAATAGCCCGCGACATCCGCCGCCAGGATCGCCGCCAGTCTTTGCCTGACCTCGGGCTCGTCCATGCCCGTCCCCTTGTCACCTGCTTCTCATGGTAGGCGCGGCGCAGCGTTCCTTCAATGCTCAGGCAAGCCGGCCAGGCGCAGGCCGTCGCCAATGCGCGCGATCAAAGGGTAGGTGTGGTTCGACTGTTGCAACAGCGCGGTGGTGCTGCGGATGGAGGCATCGGGCGTTAGCGCTTGCAGAGCCGCGACCGCGTCCGCCGCTTCCATTGTCATGCCAAGCTGGCCGTAGGCGGCGGCGCGCAGAAGGTGTGCCTGTGAGCCGTCCGGCATGGCCTCTGCGGCGGCCAGGGCTGCCTCGTCGTCGCCGCGGCCATAGGCCTCGTAGAAGGCTGCGGCATGGCGCCACGACCGCTGCCGCGGATCGTGATCGGCGGCCTCGTCAAGCAGCGCCATGCCGCGGCGGCAATCGCCGCGCGTGCAGAGTTGGGCACCGGCCATAGCGCGCAACAGGGCATCGTCGGGCGCCAGCCGCAAGGCTTCCCCAAGCGCACTGTCCGAGCGCTCGAAGGCCTTTCGGAAGAAGGCGGTACGGGCCAACGCCCAATGCGCCCAGGCCGATTCCGGGTCGAGGCCAATAGCGCGCTCGGCTGTCGTCAGGGCGCGGTTCAGGGCCGGCCCTCCGCCTTGCGGATTGAAGCCGTAGAGCGATTCCTCGACCGCCAGCAGTGCCGACAAGGCCAGGGCGTCGGCGCTTTCCGGCTGCCGGGCGACACAGTCGCGGGCTGCCAGATGCGCCGCCGCGGTGCTCTGGCGCCAAAAGACCTCCGCCAGCGCGAAGCAGTCGTCGCCGGAGATCGGCAAACCCGCCTCGGCCAGCGCCGCAGTAACCGGCTCCGCCAGCCCGCCGAGGCCGTTCCACTTGGCGAAGATCTCCGGCGCGCGCCGCGGGAATTCGGGAAACAGCGCCAGAAGTCGCGCCACTGCGGCCTCGGCTTCCACCTGGCGGCTGAGGGCCACATAGACCGCGGCGTAGCGCACATGGGTAAAATAGTAGTCGGGCATGTGAATCTTCTGCAGCAGCGCCAGAGCGGCCTCGAACTCGCCCAACCGGTAGTGATTCCAGAACAGCGGCAGGTGGTACCAATCCGGATGCAGGGGATTGAGCGCCATGGCCTTCTCGATCAGGCTCGCCGCACGCTGCCATTCGCCGGCATTGCCGATCAGGGTGGCAAGCACGGCCAAAGCCGTGGCATTGTTCGGATTGAGCGCCAGAGCGCGTTCCGCCGCAGGCCCGAACTGGTCCAGCTCATGGCGAAAGAAGTGGATGCGGGCCATGGCGAGCTGGGCTGCCTGGCTTCGATCATCCAATGCGGCCGCCCGTTGCGCGGCATCCCCTGCCCGGTCGAGCGACCCTGGCCGTGTATTGAAGCCGAAGCGCATCTCGTCGAGATACATCACCGAAAGCCAGGCCCAGGCATCGACATAGTCGGGTTCAGCAGCCACCGCGGCCTCCAGGCAGTCACGGCTTTCGCGGTGAGTCTCGGGCGAGAGCGTGGAGATATGCACCGCCGCGCGCAGCACGCACTGATACGCGGTCAGGCTGCCGGTCGGCACGGCGCGTGCCGCGCGCAGGTCGGCTTGGCCGATAATGCCATGGGAATCGGCGATGGTGGCGACCACCTGTTGCGTGATGTCGTCCTGCACCGCGAACAGGCTCGCCGTGGTCAGGGTGCGCTCGTAAGTCTCGCTCCAGACATGGGAGCCGGTCGCGGCATCGAGCAGTTTCACCGCCACGCGGATGAGGTCGTCGGCGCACCGTACGCTGCCCTCGAGCACGTAACTCGCACCGAGCTCCTTTGCCGCCGCCGCCCCACTGCCGAAGCGCGCCGTGCTGTCGCGGGCGATGACGAAAAGGTTGCGGTAGCGCGTGAGCGCCGTGATGACCTCCTCAGTCAGCCCCGCGGCGAAGGTAGACATCTGCTGTGGCTCGTCGAGATCGACGAAGGGTAGTACGGCAATGGAAGGCCCCGCCGGCAGCGCCAGCACCGGGTCGGCAGCGACCTCGCCAGGATCCGATGGGCTGCCGAGCCAGACGGCCAAAACGGAAGCCGCTATCACGCCGGCCACAGCAGCGCCGAACAGGAGCAGTGCGGGCGCACGGCGGCGACCCGGCGCACCGTCCCCGAGACCCCAGACACGCACGGGCCGGGCAATGTTCTTGACCTTGTGCTTCCCCTGATCGGTGAATTTCGTGTCCAGCCGCCCGGCTATCTCATCATGAACCTTGCCGGAAACGCTGATGCCGCCGGGCGCTGCCAGCGCCTCCACGCGCGCCGCTATGTTGACGCCATCGCCATAGACGGTGCCGTCATCCTGCTCGTGCACGTCACCGGTGTTGAGGCCGATGCGCCAGGCCATGCGGCGCTCGGCGGGCAGGCCGGCGTTGTATGTGGCAAGATCCGCCTGCACAGCCAGCGCCGCTCTGGCCGCACCAATGGCAGTATCGAACACCGCCAGCACGCTGTCGCCCGCGGTATCGACCACCCGGCCGCCATGCGCCCCGATATGCTGCCGAAAGACTGCCCGACAATGGTTGAGCGAGGCAATGGTCGCGCGCTCGTCATCGCCCATCAGGCGCGAATAGCCGGCGACATCCGCCGCCAGGATGGCCGCCAGTCTTTGCCTGACCTCGGGCTCGTCCATGCTCCCTCGCTCTTGCGAGCTCCATGGTAGGCGGCAGCGCTGGCTTGTTCAATGGGCCGTGGTATAAGCGGGGCGGAGCAGGATGCGCGTCAAGGCCATGATTTGTCGCACCCTCGGATCGCCCGAGGATTTGGCGATGGAAACGATCGACTTGCCGGAGCCGGGGCCGGACGAGGCGCTGGTGCGCATCTCGCACGCCGGTGTCAATTTCCCCGACAAACTGGTCGTCGAAGGCAAATACCAGCACAAGCCCGCCCTGCCCTTCGTGCCGGGACGGGAAATCGCCGGCGAGGTCATCGGAACCGGCCAGGCGGTGATGGCGAGCGTCAACTTCGGCGGTTTCGCGGAAGCCGCGGTCGTGCCGCGGCACGCCCTGCGGCCGATTCCCGAGGGCCTAAGCATGGCGCAAGCGGCCGCCTTTTCGGTGGCCACGCATACGGCGTACGTGGCGCTTTTGGAGCGCGGTCAGATGACCGCGGGCGAGGTGGTTCTGGTGCTTGGCGCGGCAGGCGGCGTCGGCCTGGCGACCGTACAGCTCGCCGCCGCCCTTGGTGCCACGGTTGTCGCCGTAGCCAGTACAGAGGAAAAGCGGCAGGCCGCTCTGGTGGCCGGTGCCGATCATGCGATCGCCCCGGGGGAGGACCTCAAGGAACGGGTGCAGGCGCTGACGGATGGCCACGGCGCCGACATCGTCTTCGATCCCGTCGGCGGCGACGCCTTCGATGCCGCCATCCGCACCCTTGCCTGGGACGGACGCTATCTGGTGATAGGCTTCGCCGCGGGCCGCATCCCCATCTTGCGCGTCAACCGCGCCCTGATCAAGGGCATCTCCGTGATCGGCGTGCGCGCCGGCGAGCATGTCCGGCAGAACCCGGAGCGCGGCCCCGTCATTCGCGAAGCCATCGATGCCCTCGCCGCCGCCGGCAAGCTCACCCCGCGCATCCACGCGGAATTGCCTCTGGCCCAAGCAAGCGAGGCCTTGCGCCTGCTCGACGATCGCGCCGTCATCGGCAAGGTGGTGTTGACTAATCGTGAAAGCTAGGGTCGTCGCGCTCGACGAGACGCAGATAGGAGTCGAACTCGAGCTTGCCGACGGGCGCCGCGTTGCCGGCGAGAAAACGATCGGTGAGCGCGGCGGCCTGTTCACACACCTGGGGCGAAGGCTGCACCAGGGGCTGGCCGCCAGCCAGCGCGGCGACCTGAATTTCGCAAGCCCGCTGGAGACGGAACATGAGAATGAACGCCTCTTCCAGCGTCGCGCCGCAGGTCAGCAGGCCGTGGGTGCGGAGGATGAGCACCTTCTTGTCAGCGAGCGAGGCGACGAGCCGCTCGCGCTCGTCGAGCTCAAGGCTCGGGCCCTCGTAATCGTGATAGGCGACGCGATTGGTGAAGCCGGTGGCGGGCATGCTGATGGGCAGGAGACCGTCCGCCTGCGCCGCCACGGCCATGCCGGCGGTGGTGTGGGTGTGCATGACGCAATGGGCATCCGCCCTGGCGCCGTGGATGGCACTGTGAATGACGAAGCCCGCCGGATTGACGTCGTAG
>CAZKTK010000057.1:11011-11449 GCA_964555535.1 uncultured Rhodospirillaceae bacterium | reverse complement strand
ATCCGCGAGGCCGACGTGATCTGCGTCATCGACGCTGGCCGCCTGGTCGAGCAGTGGCGGCACGACGCGCTCTATGGGCAAGGCGGGCTGTACGCGCGGCTCTACGACCTGCAGGGGCACGAGGGGAGTGGAAAGTAGGGGGTCTCAGCTCTCGCATAGATGCAAAGGTAATCCGGGGATATCGGCGTATACGTCAATCCAGGTATACTCGGGTACGTTTCGCTCAGGTGCTCTCGGCCGCAAGACTGGCGATTGAAGACGTAGATTGAGGCGATCAAATGGATAAGGGTCCGCAGCGACCGTCCACCGTCAAGGGAAACCTGATACCCAAGCCGACTGCCACGGCGCCATTTCGGCGAAAACGTTCGAAGCAGAATATCGCCCGAGAGAAGCAATCGGTGACAACGGCAGCGGAGAGTTTCGCCGTCGATTATCGAC
>CAZKTK010000057.1:0-11001 GCA_964555535.1 uncultured Rhodospirillaceae bacterium | reverse complement strand
TCACAGACCTGCCCCGCGGGCGATCCTGTCCGGCAATATCTACGAACCTGCCACACATGCGCTTGTTTCGGAGCTGCTTCGGCTGCGTCCTGGGAACATGGTGCATGCCGGAACGTTTTTTGGAGACATGCTGCCCTCGTTCTCTCAGGCCTGTTCCGGCACAGTATTCTGCTTCGAACCTGTCCTGGAGAACTATATCTTGGCTAAGCTTTGCGTTCAGGAGAACGGCCTCGACAATGTCATATTGCTCAATGCCGGTCTTGGATCCGAGATTTCCAGCACGCACGTGGATACCGGCAAGGAAGGCGCCGGTCATCGGGGCGGCTCGTCCCGGATCAGCGACCGAGGACAAGCCACCGCATTGCTGACTATCGATTCCTTCCAAATCACCGATCTGTCGATTATCCAATTGGATGTGGAAGGTTACGAGCTCGCCGCACTCAACGGCGCCATCGATACCATCGAACGGAACTCCCCGATCATCATGATCGAGGACAATAACGAGACTTGCGCGGAATTCCTCGCTTCAATCAATTATCTTTTGGCAGGAACGATTCCCGGTCTATCGATATGGGCACGAAAGCAGGATGATAGCGTTCTCTGGAATTCGCTTGAGCGCCTGTGATTTTCGGACGAATGCACGGGCTGAACCAACACAGCCCTTTCTGGCAATCTTCGCTTCGTACATAGCCCTGCCGGCGGTGGCGAGCCGGGCCGCCGCCGCGCACGACTTCATCACCGCCCTGCCCGCAGGCTACGACACCGTGGTCGGCGAGCAGGGCCGCCTGGTGGAGCAGGGGCGGCACGACGCGCTCTATGGGCAAGGCGGGCTGTACGCCCGGCTCTACGACCTGCAGGGGCATGACGGCAGAAGCGGGGAGTAGGCAGCGCGCCGCGCCAAGTGCATCCAGGACACTTTCTTGTGTCGGCTTTTCCCTGTCGGTGATTGTTACCAGAGCGCTTCACAGCTGTTTCTGGGAGAAGTTCGCGCCGCCATCAACTCACCTCAAAGCCCATAACCGCCACGTCGTCACGGCGTAACTGTTCGCCTTGATGGTCGCGCAAGGCTTGGATGACGGCCTCTCGCTGCCGGTCGAAGCTCACATCCTGAAATGCCCTGACCAGGTTCTTGAACCGCCGTTTCCCGAAGGATCGGCGCCTTTCCCCGCCCACCTGATCGATCAGACCGTCGGATGTCAGATAGAACGATTGGTTAGATACCAAATCGATTGTGGAGTCGCTATAGGCCTGGTCATGCGGTATGTTGCGATAGCCTATTCCTGAGCGATCTCCCTTGGTCTCCTTGACGTCTCCGTTCTCCACGACGAACAACGAGAACCTCGCGCCGGTGTAGGTCATGCGGCCGCGATCGGGATACAGGTAGCAGATGCCGAGTTCCATGCCATCATCGGATTCGCCGCTATCGACATGCTGGTTGACCGTGATCTGCACGAGCTGATGCACACGTTGCATCAGGTCGGCGACGTTGCCTTCCGGTACTTCGATCAGAGCGAGAGCGCCTACGGATATCAGCGTCATGAAGGCGCCAGGCACCCCGTGACCGGTGCAGTCGCCGAGAACGAACACGGCACCCTCGCCCCAGCGGTCACACCAATAGATATCGCCGCCGACCACATCGCGCGGCTCCCAGAGCACGAAATAGTCCGAGAAGAGTTCCTTGAACAACTGATCATCCGGCAGGATCGATCGTTGGATGCGGCTGGCGTATTGAATGGAACTGGAAATGACTTCGTAGGCCTCGGTCAACGCCCTTTCCGCCTCCTTACGATCGGTAATATCGCGGATTATCCCGGCGAAGATATGCTCGTGTCCGATCACGGCCTCGCCAATTGCCAAGTCCATCGGAAACTCGCTTCCGTCCTTGCGCAAGCCGACAACTTCCCTGTTCTGTCCGACAATGCGGGCATCACCGGTTCTCAGATAGCGCTCGATGTAGCCATCGTGTTCGTCGCGAAGGGGCTCGGGTGTCAGCATTTTCGCGTTGTTCTGCAGAACCTCATTGGCCGAATAGCCGAAGATCCGTTCGGCCGCAGGACTGAAACTTTGCACGACACCATCTTCACCAATAACGATGATGCCATCCGCGGCATTGTCCATGATTGTGCGGATGCGTTCCTCGCTGGCGCGCAGTTTCGCCTCGGCCTCCTTGCGCGCCGTGATGTCGGACAGCACGACGACGGCGGCGCCCTCGGTCAACGCCGCCTTGCGCAGATGGATCACCTTGCCTTCATGCGTGGTGATCTCCTGCTCGACATAGTCCGACGAAGCAAACGCACGCATGCGCGCCTCCACGAGGTCGTCCACCGAGCCCGAGCCGTAATATCCATGCTGTGCTATGTAGGTGACGACAGAGCGGATTTCCTGACCCTCGTAGAGGTCGTCCGGCGGGTAGCCCACCAGTTCCGGCCAGCGCCGATTGAACATTGTCAGCTTGAAATCGGCATCCAAGGCGAAGATGCCGTCGGACATGTTGTCCAATGCCGTGTCAAGCAATGCCTGTCTGTGCTGGAGGTCCGACGTACGTTCGGCAACTTGCGCTTCGAGTGACCGTCTTCCCTCGGCAACCAACGCTGCCATGTCGTTGAAGGCTGCTGTCAAGAAACCGATCTCGTCCCGTTGTCGGACAGGAAGCCGAACATCGTAATCCCCCCGCGAAATTTGCCTGGCGCCCTCCGTCAAGGCCGATAGCTGCCGTATCACCTGAATGTTCTGGGCGATAACCAACAAGATGACGGTTATAAGTAGCGAGACGACCAGAACCGCTTCGATGGAGGCGATGTCCGAGGCCCCAAGCACGATATCCGTATCGACGACAGCGATGGTGTACCAATCCAGTGGTGCCAGATAGCCGATCGAAACGAGCCGCCGCTCGCCGTCAAGAGTCAGATACAAGGTCTCGGTCTCAGCATTACCCAGCTTGAGGCTGTGCAGTCGTTGCTCGAGCCTTGCGCTATCCGCCTCCGCATCCAGCATGCCCCATATGCCGGTTTCCCGCGCGTCCGAACGACCCACGACGTTGCGATCCACTTTGCTTGGATCCTGATGTGCCTGGAGGAATCCGTCACCATCGATCAGCATGGGCGAAACGCCGGGCATCGTTTGCTCAATAAAGGGGTCGATAAAGCTCGTGAGTTCGATTCCGGTACCGACGATCCCTAACGTTTCATCACCGGACCGCATGGCGTAGTTGATCCAGAAGTTGGTGACCCCGAGATCGGCATTTCTATCGATGTTCAGGTTGAACGGTGCATCGTCGGCGATGGAGTCGAAGAACCAGCCATCGTCTTCGATTGTCGGGTCGAGCGTGTCAAGAACGTTGAGCTCGCTATCGGTACTGCTTTCGTCCGCATAGTAGAAATGGCCCGATTCTGCCAGCGCGATGAAATAGCTCCGCCCCGAAAAGATCTCCCGAAACGAGCGCAGCTCGCTTTCCGCATGCCGTTTCAGCTCCGCATCGGATTCTGCGGCCGCCCATTGCCGCAGCGTTTCCGACTCCGCCATTTTCTGTGCTAAGGCAAGTTCCCGGTTGATGGTGCCCAGCACGCGTTCGTTGTACCAAAGCACATAGCGTTCCGCCGTGAAGGCGCCAAGCTGGCCGGATACCCGGTTTCCGATGACGACCAACGCCCAGTACGTTGCGATACCCACAACCACGAAGATTGTGGTCAGAAACACGATGCTCTTGCCGCGCATGCCCAAGCGAAACGCCGGCGTCGCCGCATCGATCGGCACATCGTTGGTCACGGCCATTGGACTACCCCGTTACAGAGCCATCATCACACTCGGCAATCATGTTTGATACCGATCTAACCAGCACAGGTTAGCACTAGTCCTGGTGATTGGCGCCCGGTGATCGTGACTACATAACCGATACCCGGCATGTCGCGAGAACAAGCAGACAATACAGCAATCCCCGATAAGCGCCGTCGGTTGCTCCTCCTTTACGAAATCCGACCGCCATTTCGTAGCTGGTCACATCCGGGTGTTGGACTTGAGCGGAATTGGTGTCTGTTGCCGGACACAAAGCTGACGCCGTGGCAAAGGCGAATGCTCGGACGGGAGGGCGGGCAGCTCTAAGCGAGGCCGGTAGCGAGCGGGCCGCCGGCGCTCACGCAGTCTCAGGCCACGCGGCCCTTGCCGGCGCGTTTGGCCTCGTACATGGCGTTGTCGGCAGCCGCTAGCAGGGTGTCCATTTCGGTGGCGTCGTCGGGATAGAGGGCGAGGCCGATGCTGGCGCCGGTTTCGATGACGAAGTCGGGGCCGTGCACGGGCTTGGTCAGCGCATCGAGGATGCGCTCCGCCAGCGCGCGCAGCTCGTCCTTGGGCCTGCCCGCGGGCAACCGGGTGAGCACCGCGAACTCGTCGCCGCCCAAGCGAATGGCCGCATCGCCTTCCCTCGTGTTGTGGCGCAGGGCATCGGCGACGTCACAGAGCAGTTTGTCGCCGGCCTCATGGCCAAGGCGGTCGTTCACCGGCTTGAAATTGTCGAGATCGATATAGATGAAGCCGACCTTCGCCCCTTGGGCGGCCGCGCCTTCCAGCATCTCGGGCAGCACCTTGTTGAGCAGCATCCGGTTGCCGAGGTCGGTCAGGGCATCGTGATTGGCCTGGTGCTCGATGATGCGCTTGCTCTCTTCGACCAGGGCTTTTTCGTGGTGCAGATCCTCGGCCAGATGGACCATTTCGGCGGCCTGCTTCTCGACGCTGGCGCGGGTCATTTCCAGGTCCTGGATATGGCGTTGCAGCTCGCTCTCCTTCTTTCGCAGCTGCTCTTCCTGGCTTTTCAGGATCTCCTTGTCGGCGGCCAGCTCCTCCGCCATCTCGACCACTTTGAACGCTTCCTTCTCGGTCTGTGACTTGGCGGTCTCCAAGTCCTGCACGTAGCGCATCATGGTGTCTTCTTGCTCGCGCCGCTCCGTGCGGTCCCTGAGCGTGCCGACGAAATAGGTCTCGTCCTCGACGCGGATCTCGTTCACCGCAAGATGGGCATGGAACAGCGAGCCGTCGCGGCGCTCGGCCTCGACCTCGCGGCCGGCTCCCACCACCCGGTTCTCCTTTCCGCCGATATAATCGGCGATGTAGGCGTCATGCTTTTGCCTGTGCGGTTCCGGAACCAGCAGCGAGATGTTGCGTCCGACGACCTCGGTAGCGGCATAGCCGAAGACCCTCTCCGCGGCGGCATTGAAGCGCTCGATGCTGCCGTCGGCGCGGATCACGATGATGGGGTCGAGCGCAACCTGGAAGATGCCCTCGGCGATCTCCAGCTCCTTGCCACGCTCGTCCAACCTGCTCTTTTCGTTAAGCATCCTTGGCTCCCCCCGCCAGCGTATCCATCCGGTCATCCCCTGGCGCGGTATCGACTTACGAATCAGGCTGCCAATGAATATTGGTGGTCCACCCCGAAAAAGCACGCGCCATGAGTCATAGGCCGCGATTCCTGCACTCCGGCGTCGTGATACGGCCCCGCGCGCGCAAGCGGAGCGATTCCCCTTTCCGCGCCTGCCGATCGCCCTACTTTCCTTGAGGGGCCAATCGAAACGCCCGCGGAAAGGAAGAAACCGCCGATGGTCGCCCAGCCACTTGCACGGGACATCACAAGCGTCAGCCCGCCGCTCAAGGAAGGGCTGCGGCGCTTCGAGCGGATCGACACCTACATCGCCGCCGACCTCGTTGCCGATGGCACGGAGCATCCCTGTTTCGTTGTCAATATCTCGGCTGGAGGCGCCCTCGTGCATTGCGGCGGGCCATTTCCCTCAGCAAGCGAACTTTTCCTCAGGATTGCCGATTTTGCCCCGCTCCCGGCCCAGCACGTGCGCGCCAACCGCGGCTGTCACGGATTGTCCTTTCTGAGCGACCCGCGTGAGGTGCAGAGCCTCGTCCAGCGCATCACCTCGGAACCCGGCCTCTCGCGAGACCGACGCCTGCAGGCACGGCGGCGCGTGTTGCTTGCCGGCTCGTTCTATCTCGGCACGAGCTGCATCAAGGCCCGCGTCACCAACCTCTCGGCCGGCGGTGCCCATCTCGCCACGTCCACCCCGGCTGAGGCGGGCAGCGAGCTCGACCTGCAACTGGCTCGCTTCGGTGAGTTCCCGGTGCGCGTCGCCTGGGCCGATGGCGAGGGCATGGGCGTGGCATTCGCCGCGAGGCCAGCGATGATCGCCACACGGCTCGGCAGACTGCTCGGCGAGCCGACCTGATCGCCACCCGAGTGCGTCACACGCCCGGGCAGTGGCTTTGCCGTGCCGGCGCCGCTGTCGTACCGGATCCTCTCATGTAGGCTCGTACCGGCTTGGCGATGTTCTTGACCTCGTGTTCGCCGATGTCCTTGAAGGCTGCGTCGAGCTTGCCCTCGACCTGTTCGTGGACGTTGCCTGACAGGCAAATGCCGCCCGGCTCGGCGAGGCCTTCGAGGCGGGCGGCGACATTGACACCTGAGCCGTATATCGAGCCGTCGGGCTTTTCGATGACATCGCCGAGGTTGACGCCGATGCGGAAGCGCATGCGGCGGTCTTCGGCCAGTGCAGCGTTGCGTTCGCCGAGCGCCTCCTGGATCGCCAGCGACGCCTCGACCGCGCCGATAGTGCTGGGAAAGACAGCAAGCACGCTGTCGCCCGCCGTATCGACGATGCGCCCGCCGAAGTTCTGGACGTGGTCCCGAAAGACCGCCCGGCAGGCCTCGAGCGCCAGCACCGTGGCCTCGGCATCGGCTTCCATGAGCTGGGAATAGCCGGCCACGTCAGCCGCCAGTATCGCCGCCAGTCTCTGTTCCGCACCCGGTCCCGCCACCAAACCGCCTCCCTGCCGGCATGCTACGCAGCGCTACAGCGCGCGACAACCCGGACGCTTGCCGAGCGGGCCGTGCCCGGCGCACAATGGCACCATGGATGTCGTGGTTCTGATCTTCGACGATCTGACGACGCTCGACGCCATCGGGCCGCTGGAAGTGCTGGCGCGGTTGCCCGAGGCGAAGGTGCGCATCGTCGCCAAGACGCCCGGGACCGTGCGCGCCGGGCGGGGCAGCGGCGGGCTTGGGCTGGTCGCCGATGCGGCGATCGCGGACATCGGGCATGCCGATATTCTGCTAGTGCCGGGCGGCTTCGGCGCCGAGCCGTTGTGCGAGGACAAGGCCGTGCTGGATTGGCTACGGGCGTTGCACGAGACCACCACGTGGACGACCTCGGTCTGTACCGGCTCGCTGCTGCTCGGCGCCGCCGGGCTGCTGGAGGGGCTGCCCGCGACGACCCATTGGGCGGCCATGGAGAGGCTTGCCGGCTACGGCGCTCTGCCGAGGCACGAGCGTGTGGTCAGCACCGGCAAGATCGTCACAGCGGCAGGGGTCTCGGCCGGCATCGACATGGCGCTGCACCTCGCCGAGCACGTTGCAGATCGCGACACCGCCGAAATGCTGCAGCTGCAGATCGAATACGACCCCCAGCCGCCCTTCGACAGCGGCAGCATCGCCAAGGCCCCTGCCGCCATCCGCACCAAGGCCGAAGCCTTGAGCCGCAAGCTGCGCGAAACGGACTGAGGTCGGCGAAACCTCAAGCCGGCGCCGGCTTCGGCGTTTTCTTGGCGATGGCGAGGTGGCCGACGGCTTCGGCGACATGGGCGCGATCGAGGCGGGGCTCGGTGCCTTCGTAGGCGCAGGCGGAGATGACGTGCTCGACGATCCACTTGGGGTGGAAGCGGGCAATCTCGACCGTGCCGGCGGGATAGAACTCGTCGAAGAGATAGCGGAGCACGTCGTCGGGCAGCGCCAGGTTCGCGCCTTGGCAGACGCTGCGGAAGATCTCCTCGAACTCCTCGCGGCCGGGGGCGCCGATCTCGATCTTGTAGTGGATGCGGCGCATCATGGCCGCGTCCATGAAATCCTCGGGCTCCAAGTTCGTCGAGAAGATGACCAGCTCGTCGAAAGTGACCGGCACCTTCTTGCCCGAGCGCAAGGCGAGATAGTCGCGTTTGCGCTCCAAGGGCACGATCCAGCGGTTGAGTATGCGATCGGGCGGCACCGACTGGCGGCCGAAATCGTCGATGATGAGCACGCCGCCGGAGGCCTTGAGCTGCAACGGCGCCTCGTAGACGCTGCCGTCGGGGTCGTAGATCAGCTCCAGCATCTCCATGGTCAGCTCGCCGCCGGCGATCACCGCCGGGCGCCGGCAGCGCACCCAGCGCGGATCGTAAGGCGCGTCGTCATCCTCCGCCACCGGCTCGTGCACGGCGGCATCGAAAACGCTGATCACCTGGCCGTCGACCACCACCGCGTAGGGAATGTAGACCGACTGCACGAAGGAGCGCACGATGGCCTCGGAATAGATCGACTTGCCATTGCCAGGCGGGCCGTAGAGCAGCAGCGAATGACCCTGGTTGAGCGCCGCACCCATCTGGCCGGCGAGCTCGGGCGACAGGAACACGCCTTCGAAGCTGCGCGCCATCGCGTCCGGATCGATGCGCTCGGCGCCGATGCTCTGGCGCTCCACCTGACGCATGTAGTCGTCGAGGGGCACCGGCGTCGCCCCGGCATATTGCGAATGCTCCAGCGCCTCCATGGCGCGGGCGCGGCCGCTGTCGGTGAGCTGGAATCGCAGGGTAACGGCGGTCGAGAACTCGGCGACGTCGGCGACGGTCATCAGGCGCTTGGCGCGGGCGTCCTCGAAAACCGCTTTGACCAGCGTTTCCGGCAGTTTGAGATGCTGGGCAAGCTCGGCCGTGCTTTCCAGGCCGAGAGTATACATCGCTTTCATCATCAAGTTGTCGAGGAAGGTCGCATTGAGCCCCGTCTCGGCGAGATTGCCGGGCACAGGGGGGCGCGGCACCGCGGTGAGCGGCACTGCGTCAGGGGTTTGGCTTTCAGCGACATCGGTCATTTGCCGCGTTTCGCACGAATCCGCGATTGTCGCAATAACCCAGGGCCTTGACTCGCGGCCCCAGGCTGCACAAATCAGCGGCTTACCACGGCAGGTGAACGAAGAGACGGACCATGAGCGACACAGAAACCACTGCACCCGAGACCCACAGCTTCCAGGCCGAGGTGAGCCATCTGCTCAGCCTCATGGTTCACTCGCTGTATTCCCACAAGGAAATCTTTCTGCGCGAGTTGATATCGAACGCGTCGGATGCCTGCGACCGTTTGCGTTATGCGGCGATCACCACACCGGAGCTGCTCGGCGACGACAGCCTCGCCATCACCGTCGCAGCCGACAAGAAGAAGCGCACCATCACTGTCAGCGACAACGGCATCGGCATGAGCCATGACGAGCTGATCGCCAATCTCGGCACCATCGCACGCTCGGGCACGGCAGCCTTCGTCGAGCAGATGAGCGGCGAGGGCGCCAAGGATACAAGCCTCATCGGCCAGTTCGGCGTCGGCTTCTACTCGGCCTTCATGGTCGCCGACAAGGTCACGGTCACCAGCCGTGCGGCAGGGGACGACGCCGCCTGGCGCTGGGTCTCCGACGGTAGCGAAGCCTTTACGCTCGAGCCCGCGGGAGAGCAGGGCCGCGGCACCACGGTGGAACTGCACCTGCGCCGCGGCGAAAACGAATATCTCGAAGACAGCCGCCTGCGCAGCATCGTCACCACCTATTCCGACCACATCGCCATCCCCATCCGCTTCGCCAAGGACGACGGCGAGGAAGAGACCGTCAATACCGCTTCGGCGCTCTGGATGCGGCAGAAGAAGGACATCACCGAGGAGCAGTACACCGAGTTATATCACCACGTGGCGCATGCCTTCGACGAACCCTGGCTGACCATCCATAACCGGGCCGAGGGCCGCCTCGAATACGCCAACCTGCTCTTCGTACCCAAGACGCCGCCCTTCAACCTGTTCGATCCCGAGCCCAAGCACGGCGTGAAGCTATACGTGAAGCGCGTCTTCATCACCGACGACTGCGAGGGCCTGGTGCCGGCCTGGCTGCGCTTTCTGCGCGGCATTGTCGATTCCGAAGACCTGCCGCTCAATGTCAGCCGCGAGATGCTGCAGCACAGCCCGGTGCTGGCGCGCATCAGCAAGGCCATCACCAAACGCGTGCTGAGCACGCTGGAAAAGAAGGCGGAGAAGGCGCCCGAGGAATATGCCGAGTTCTGGGAGGCTTTCGGCGCCGTGCTCAAGGAAGGCCTCTACGAAGGCGGCGAGTGGCGCGATACCCTGCTCAAGCTGTTCCGCGCGCCCGGCGCCCGCGGCGACGGCCTGGTCGGCCTTGCCGAGTACGTGGAAGGCATGAAGGAGGGCCAGGACGCCATCTACTACATCACCGGCGAGGATCTCGAGGGCCTGCGCAACAGCCCGCAGCTCGAAGGCTTCGTCGCCCGCGGCCTCGACGTGCTGCTCTTGAGCGACCCCATCGACGAGTTCTGGGTCACCGCCGTGCCCGACTACGAGGGCAAGCCCTTCAAATCGATCACCCGCGGCGACATCGATCTCTCGGCGGTCAAGAGCGATGACGAGGACGACAAGGCGGAGGAGAAGCCGCCGCTCGCCGAAGGCATGGACGAGCTCGTCGTCGTCCTGCGCGAGGCCTTGGGCGAAGCGGTCAAGGACGTGCGCACCTCCGAGCGGCTCACCGACAGCGCCGTCTGCCTCATCGCCGACGAGGGCGCCCTCAACATGCGCCTGGAGCGGCTCTTGCGCGAGCACAAGCAACTCGGCCAGGTGGCCCAGAAGATTCTCGAGATCAACCCGCAGAACCCGTTGATCACGGCGCTCGCCGCGCGCGCAAAGGCGAGTCCCACCGACCCGACCCTGGCCGACGCCGCCCAGCTGCTGCTCGACCAGGCCCGCATCATCGAAGGCGAGCCTTTGCCCGATCCGGCCGCCTTCGCCAAGCGCATGACCGATGCCATGGCCAAGGGGCTCGCATAGCATGCGGACCTACCACGGCAGCTGCCACTGCGGCACCGTCACCTTCGAGGTCGAGGCAGACCTCTCGAAGATTATCGAGTGCAATTGCTCGATCTGCACCAAGAAAGGCGCCCTGCATT
>CAZKTK010000056.1:0-11456 GCA_964555535.1 uncultured Rhodospirillaceae bacterium | reverse complement strand
CGCCACCGAGAAGGCGCTCGGCGAATATGGCGACAAGGTCTCGGCCGACGACAAGACCGCAATCGAAGCCGCGATAACCGATCTGCGCGACGTTCTTGAAAGCGAGAACGTGGAGGAGATCAAGGCCAAGACCGATGCCTTGCAGCAGGTCTCCATGAAGCTCGGCGAAGCCATGTACCAGGCCTCGGAAGCCGAAACGGCTACGGGCGAGGCACCCGGCGGCGGCGAGGGCAGCGGCGATGCGGACGAGACCGTGGTCGATGCCGACTTCGAGGAAGTCGAGGACGACAAGAAGTCCGAAAGCTGATCCCGGCCTGGGGGGGGTGATCCGGGGCGGTCATGGAAAAACGCGACTATTACGAGACGCTGGGCGTCGACCGACAGGCGGGCGAGGCCGAGCTCAAGAAGGCGTACCGCACGCTTGCCATGCAGTACCATCCGGATCGCAATCCCGACGATCCGGAGGCCGAGCAGAGCTTCAAGGAAGTCTCCGAGGCCTATGAGGTTCTGAAGGACGCGGACAAGCGCGCCGCCTATGACCGCTTCGGCCACGCCGCCTTCGAGGGCGGCAACGGCCCGGGCGGCGGCGGCTTCGGCTTTGCCGGCTCGAGCTTTGCCGATGTCTTCGACGACCTGTTCGGCGACTTCATGGGCGGGCGGCGCGGCGGCGGCACCGGCGGGCGGCGCGGCGCCGACCTGCGCTACAACCTCGAGATATCGCTCGAGGATGCCTTCCATGGCCGCAAGACCAACATCCGCACCACCACCTCGGTCACCTGCGAGGATTGCTCCGGCAGCGGCGCCGAGGCGGGCACCCAGCCGACCGCCTGCACTGCCTGCGGCGGCGCCGGTAAGGTGCGGGCCCAGCAGGGCTTCTTCACCATCGAGCGCACCTGCCCGAAATGCCAGGGCGCCGGCCGGGTGATCGAGAAGCCCTGTGTCGGCTGCCGCGGCAGCGGGCGCACCAGCCGCGACAAGGAATTGCAGGTCAACATCCCCGCCGGGGTGGAGGACGGCACGCGCATCCGTCTAGCCGGCGAGGGCGAAGCGGGAACGCGCGGCGGCCCGCCCGGCGATCTCTACATCTTCATCGCCATCGCCACCCACCGCCTGTTCCAGCGCGAAGGCGGCAACCTCTATTGCCGCGTGCCCCTGCCCATGACACGCGCCGCGCTCGGCGGCTCCATCGAGGTGCCGACCCTCGACGGCGGCAAGGCGCGCATTACCGTGCCCGAAGGCACCCAGACCGGCCACCAGTTCCGCCTTCGCGGCAAGGGCATGCCGGCCATGCGCGGCCAGGGCATCGGCGACTTGTTCGTGCAGACCATGGTCGAGACGCCGGTCAACCTCAACGAGGAGCAGCGCGACCTGCTGCGCCAGTTCGAGGACGCCGCCAACGAACACACCCATCCGGAAACCGAAGGCTTTTTCAGCAAAGTGAAGGAGCTGTGGGACGATATTCGGGAGTAGGGATATCGCCGTTCTGCGGGGAGGACATCATGAGTGAGCTATCGATCGGTCTGGTCGGCGCGGCGGGGCGTATGGGGCAGGCGCTGGTGCGGCGGATTGCGGCGACGGACGGGTGCCGGCTGGCGGCGGCGATCGAGCAGGCAGGGCATGACGCCATCGGGCAGGATGCGGGCGCGCTTGCCGGCATCGGCGAGAGCGGGGTCGCGATCGGCGAGGATGCGGCGGCGCTGTTTGCGGCGTCCGACGCGGTGATCGAGTTTTCCAGCCCTGCCGCGACGGCGGCCCATGCGGCGCTTGCGGCGGAAGCTGGCACGGCGCACATCATCGGCACCACGGGGTTGGACGCGGGCGAGACCGCGGCGGTCGAGGCGGCGGCGGAGAAGGCCTGCATCGTCTGGGCGCCCAATATGAGCGTCGGCGTCAATCTGCTCTTCGCGCTGACCCGGCGCGCGGCGCAGGTTCTGGGGGACGATTACGATATCGAGATCGTCGAGATGCACCATCGCCACAAGGTCGATGCGCCGTCGGGCACGGCCCTCGGCTTGGGACGCGCCGCGGCAGCCGGGCGCGGCGTGAACCTCGACGAGGTCTCCGACCGCGGGCGCGACGGTATCACCGGTGCGCGCCGGGTGGGCGATATCGGCTTCGCCGTGCTGCGCGGCGGCGATGTTGTCGGCGACCATTGCGCGGTCTTCGCCACGGACGGCGAGCGCATCGAGCTCGGCCACCGGGCGGGCTCGCGCGACATTTTCGCCAACGGCGCCATGCGCGCCGCGCTCTGGACCCGCGACCGCGCGCCCGGCCTCTATGGAATGGCGGAGGTCTTGGGCCTGTCGGACTGACTGCGCACCAGCACCAGCGCACCGAGCATCATCGCCAGCGCGATAAACTCCGAGACACCCGGGCGCTCGCCGAGAATCATCACCCCCAGCGCCACGCCCGCCACGGGCACCAGATAGTTCACGGTCGAGGTGGCCGTCGCGCCGCAGCGGCGGATGAGATAGAAGAACACCACCGTCGCCCAGGCGGTCGAGATGGCGCCTTGGGCGGTCATCGCCAGCAGCGCCTCAGGCGCAGGCGAGAGCGTCCAAGGCTTGTCCAGCACCAAGGCGATCGGCAAGGCAACCAACGCCGACAATCCCAGCACCACGGTCGAGGCGCCCGTTATCGCGGGGCCGATGCGGCGCACCAGCAGGCCGTTGACGGCGAAAGCGGCGGCAGCGGCCAGCAGAGCCAGTTCGCCAAGCAGGCTGCCGCCAAGGCCCGCCAGAGCGCTCGGGCCGATCAGGACCACCAACGCCGCAAAACCGAGCGCGATACCGGCAAGCCGCGCCGGCCCGGCCTTTTCGTCGGCTGCCAGCAGCGGTGCCAGCGCCAGGGTCATCAGCGGCACCGAGCCGATAAGGATCGCCGCCAAGCCGGCATCGATATGGGTCTCGCCCCAGGTGATGAGCAGGAACGGCAAGGTGTTGCCGCTGATCGCCACCGCCCAGTAGAGCCGCCAGCGCCCGGCAAGGCTTGGCAAGCGCTCGCCCTTCACGGCCATGTAGCCCCAGAGCAGCAGCGTCGCGATAAGCAGCCGCACCGCCACGATGGTGGCCGGCGGCACAGTGTCGATCGAAACCTTGATCAGCGTGTATGAGCCGCCCCAGGCCACCGCCAGCAGGGCGAGCAGAGCCAGCTCCCGTGGGCTCATTCAGGAATCGGCTCGGGCAGACAGCGGCAGCGGCCAAGCGCCGCGCGCAGGGCTTCGCATAGGGAGGCGCGTTCCTCCGGCGCCAGGAAATCACCGATCGAAACGCTGCGCCCGTGCGAGGAAAGCGTCAGGCGGCTGTGATGCTCGGCGGCGTTCTCCAGATCCACATGCAGCCAATAGGGCTGGAAACGCCAGCGTGAGATATGCCCGCCCGGGCCGACGCGTTGCACCTCCAGGCTGTCGCGCCTGAGACGCAGGCGCTCGCTGCGCCGCGCGTCGCGGTAATTGAGACGGAAGGCGAAATAGATCAGCGCCACATCCAGGCCGAAAAAGCCGAACACGGGCCAGGCGCCCATCAGCAGGAACACCATGCCGGCAGCGAAGCTGACCACGCCGATGACCGCCATCAACACCAGGAAGCCGGACCCACTCAAGGAGCGATGCGGACGCAGCACCGCGTCGAAGAGCAGGGGCTGGCCCTGGTCCGCAGGCTGGGCATCGGGGTTGCGGCTTGTCTCCATTGCTTGATGATGGAACCGCCGCCATGGCTTGTCAAAGACCCAGGAGATCACGCCGATGCGACCAGCACAACGCGAGGAAATGTTCGAGCGCCTGTCCGCGCTCGACCCGGCGCCGCAGACCGAACTCGTCTCGACCAACCCCTATACGCTGCTGGTGGCGGTGGTGCTGTCCGCACAGGCGACGGATGTGGGTGTCAACAAGGCGACGGGGCCGCTCTTCGCCAAGGCCGATACGCCGGAAGCCATGGTGGCCCTCGGCGAGGCGAAAGTGCGCGAGATGATCAAGACCATCGGTCTCTACCGCAACAAGGCGAAGAACGTGATCGCGCTCAGCGAGCGGCTGATCGTCGAGCATGACAGTCAGGTGCCCCGCGACCGCGCCGCGCTCGAGGCCCTGCCCGGGGTGGGACGCAAAACCGCCAATGTGGTGCTCAACACCGCCTTTGGCGAGCCCACCATCGCCGTAGACACCCACGTCTTCCGCGTCGGCAACCGCACCGGCTTGGCGCCTGGCAAGACACCGCTGGCGGTGGAAGAGAAGCTCATGAAGGCGGTGCCGGAACGCTTCCAGCAGCACGCCCACCACTGGCTCATCCTGCACGGCCGCTATCGCTGCAAGGCGCGCAAGCCCGACTGCCCGGACTGCCCGATCCGCGACCTCTGTGCCTGGAAGGAGAAGACGGAGGCTTTATAGGCAACCATCGACTCACGGCGCTTCAGGCACGGTGCCATAGATCAGAACACCGCGCCGCCAAGCGCCGCCGGTGCCGGGTCTATGACCTCGAAGCCGCGCGGGGCGACGCGGTAGACCGCAAGCGCGCGCTCGCTCTTGCCGTCCTGGCGCAAACGGAACAGGCCGTCGATGCCGATGAAGCCGTCTTCGCTGGTCAGGGTCTCGCGACTGAAATCGGCACCACCCGGCGCGTTCGCCAGCAGCGCCGTAAGCGCCAATGCGTCATAGGCGAGGGAGACCAGCCGCGGCGGCTCGCGGTCGTAGGCGCGGCGATAGCGCGTGGCGAAGCCGGCAAAGTCATCGTCAGCGGGTGCCGCGAACCACCCATCGATCAAGGCAGCCTCGCCGATCACCGCCTGGTCCTTCCAAAGCCCGGTGCCGAGGAAGCGCACCTCCTCGGGATCGAGATCGTAATAGGGAAACAGCGGTGCCAGCACACGCAGATTGCGCCCACCAGCGGCAATCAGCAGCGCATCGAAAGTGCCGCTATCCACCAGCCGGCGCACGGGCGCGCTTTCGCCGACCGTGACCTGCCCGGGCACGAAATACTCCACCAGGTCCACTGCCGCCGCATGCTGCGCCGCCGATTCGCGCAAGCCCTGGAGAACCGCCGAGCCATAGGCATTGTCCGACACCAGCGCGCCAATCCGTGCATGACCGTTGGCGGAGGCATAGCCGACGACGCGCTCGATTTGCTGCGCCGGGGTAATGCCCAGCACATAGACGCCGGGCCGCGCCACCGAACGATCGTTCGTAAACGCCAGAACAGGCACGCCGCGGCTTTGCGCCAATTGGCTGACCGCCCGCACCGAAGCGGCCAAGAGCGGCCCGAGCACGAGATCGGCGCCATCGGCAAGAGCATCCCGCATGGCCTGTTCGGCACCGAAACCGGTGCCCCCGGTATCCTTCGGCAACAGCACGAAATCATCGCCCGCATGGTCGAACAGCGCCAGCTGGGCCGCGTCGAGAAGAGCCGCGCCCATGCCCGCATGCGTCCCACTCAACGGCAACAAGATCGCCACACGCACAGTGCCGGGCGCCACGTCGTCTTCGACCTGAAGCGGCACTTCCGGTGCCGGCAGGTTGAGCGGCTCGATATCGACCTCGGTCGCGGGCACCACCGGCAATTCCTCGGTGACGGGGGCCGGCGGCTCGTCTTGCACGGTCTCCGGCGGCGGCGGTACGCTGTCGGTACAGGCGGCAACAAGCGTCAACAACGCGGCCGCGGCGAGGGCGGGGAGCCAAAGTGTCTGCAACTGCTTCATCAGGTGACGGTAGCGCCGGCGACCGGCCAAGTAAACTGCCGCCCGCGCTCTATCTCGTAGCGACGCCGATCGGCAATTTGCGCGATATCACCCTGCGGGCGCTTGATGTCCTAACGGCTGCCGACGCGGTTGCCTGCGAAGACACACGGCGGACGGGCCGTCTCCTGCGTGCCCATGGCATAACCGCCAGCCTGATCAGCTATCACGAGCATAACGCGCAGCGTGCCCTGCCCGGCCTGCTCTCCAAGCTTGCTGCGGGTCAGGCGATCGCGCTGGTCAGCGACGCGGGCACGCCGTTGATCTCCGATCCCGGCTATCGCCTGGTCAGTGAGGCGGCCGCCGCCGGCGTGTCTGTGATACCGATCCCCGGGCCCTCCTCGGTGCTGGCGGCACTCACCGCTTCGGGGCTGCCGACCGACCGCTTTTTCTTTGCCGGCTTTCCGCCGGCAAAGGCCGGCGCCCGCCGCGCCTTCTTCGCCGAGCTGGCAAAGGTACCCGCGACTTTGGTGCTGCTCGAATCGCCGCGCCGCATCGTGACCACATGTAAAGAACTTGTGGCGGCGCTTGGCGACCGTCACGCCGCCCTGGCCCGCGAGCTTACCAAGCTGCACGAGACGGTACTGCGGGAGCGCCTCTCCACTCTCGCCACGCGCTATGCCGACGGGCCGCCAAAGGGCGAGGCGGTCCTGGTGATCGCACCGCCCGAGCCGGCAGCCGTCACCCCCGATGCGGACGAGATCGATGCCCGGCTTCGCGAGGCGCTGGTTTCCCAATCGGTTTCGGAGGCTGCCGCGTCGGTCGCCGCGGCAACGGGCATGCCGCGGCGCGCGCTCTATGCCCGCGCCGTGACGCTGCGTCAGGAAAGCGATGGCGCAGAGTCTTGAAAAGCGTCGGCGCGCGCTGCGTTTCGGCCGTACCGCTGAAACCGTCTGCTGTTGGCGATTGCGGCTTGCAGGCTGGCGAATCCTTGCCCGCGACTGGCGCGTTCCAGTCGGTGAGATCGACATCATCGCGCGCCGCGGCGCGGTCATCGCCTTCGTCGAGGTCAAGGGCCGACGCCACGCCAATGTGGAAACCGCGCCGCCGGCACCGCGCCAACGCCGACGTATCGTGCGCGCGGCGGAAATGTTCCTTGCACGTCACCCGCGCTTCGCTGCACTCTACGGGCGATTCGACGTGATGTTGGTTGAGCCCTGGCCGAGCATACGATTCATATGGCCCATACACCTGCCCGACGCCTGGCGCATCGACCAGGCCTGATTCTCGCCCTGCTGACGGCCGTGGCCGCCGCGCTGACACAAAGTGCCTGCACGCCCATCGGTGTCGGCATCGGTGCCGGCGCCGCTGCGGGCGTAGTCCTTGCACAGGAACGCTCCGCGGCCGACGCCGTCAAGGATGCCCGCATCAACCTGGAGATCTCGGAAGCCCTGTTCCAGGCGCACATCGACGATCTCTATCGGGAGGTCAATGTCGACGTGATGGAAGGCCGCGTGCTGCTGACCGGCCACGTCAAGAGCCAGGCGCTCGCGGACGAGGCTGCTTTGATTGGCTGGAAGGTCGACGGCGTGGCCAAGGTGATCAACGAGATCCGGGTCGGCGACATTGGCACTGTCGGCGGCGTCCGCGATGGCTGGATCACCACCAGGCTGCGCGCCCGCCTCATCGGCGATGCCGAGATTTTCGACGTCAACTACGCCATCACCACTGTCGGCGGCAGCATCTACCTGCTCGGCATCGGCCAGAGCCAGGACGAGCTGGAACGCGTGCTGGCCCATGCCCGCGACGTGCCGTATGTGCGCCGGGTCGTCACCCATGTGGTGATGAAGGACGACCCCTCTCGCCCCGTCGCTGCCGAATGAGCCTCACCGTCGCCATCCAGATGGATCCCCTTGAGGGGATCGACATCGACGCCGATTCGACCTTCGCCTTGGCCCTCGAAGCCAGCGCCCGCGGCCACAGGCTGCTGCATTATCTGCCGCGCGCGCTCAGCCTGCGCGAGGGCCGCGTGGTGGCGCAAGCCAACGCGCTCGAGGTACGCCGCGAATTCGGCGACCATTTCTCTCTCGGCGAGGCGATGACCTTGGACCTGACCGAGGTCGATGTGGTGCTGATGCGCCAGGATCCGCCCTTCGACATGGCCTATATCACTGCGACCCATCTGCTTGAGCGCATCCACCCGGATACGCTGGTGGTGAACGATCCGGCCCATGTACGCAATGCGCCGGAAAAGCTTTTCGTCACCGAGTTCGAAGGGCTCATGCCGCCGACCCTGATAACCTCCCACCGCGGCGAGATCGACGCCTTCCGCGCCCGCCACGAGGACATCATCGTCAAACCGCTCTACGGAAATGGCGGCGCCGGGGTGTTCCATATCGGCCCGGGCGATGAGAACCTGAACTCGCTGCTGGAGATGTTCACCGACCTCTATCGCGAGCCCATCGTAGTTCAGAAATACCTGCCCGAGGTGCGTGCGGGCGACAAGCGCATCATTCTGGTGGACGGCGAAGCGGTAGGCGCGGTGAACCGGGTGCCGCCGGAAGGCGAGGCGCGCTCCAACCTGCATGTAGGCGGTACCGCCGAGGCCGCCGCGCTGACGCCCCGCGAGCAGGAGATCTGCACCGCCATCGGCCCCGCGCTGAAGGAACGCGGGTTGATCTTCACGGGCATCGACGTGATCGGCGAGTGGCTGACCGAGATCAACGTCACGTCGCCCACAGGCATCCAGGAGATCTCCCGCTTCGACGGCAGCAACCTTGCCGGCGCCATTTGGGACGCCATCGAGGCCAAGCGCTAAGAACGACTTTTCGGTTGCATCGCGCCCTCTCACACTCGACTGTGGCTGGCGGGGAGGACGGTGCATGGTCGCACGCTGCCAAACGGTGGCCTTTCAGGGCGTGGACGTAGTGGATGTCGAGGTTCAGGTGCAGATCGGCGCCGGGCTGTCGAGCTTCACCGTCGTCGGCCTGCCGGACAAGGCGGTAGCGGAATCCCGCGAGCGCGTGCGCGCGGCGCTAGCCGCTCTGGGCCTGTCATTGCCCGCCAAGCGCATCACCGTGAACCTGGCGCCAGCCGACCTGCTCAAGGAAGGCAGCCATTTCGACCTGCCCATCGCGGTGGCCGTGCTGGCGGCCATGGGCGTGCTGCCGAGCGATATGCTGGATGACTATTGCGCCCTTGGCGAGCTGGCCCTCGATGCCCGCATCATGCCGGTACCCGGTGTCCTGCCGGCCGCGCTTGCCGCCTCGGCGTCCGAACGCGGCCTGATCTGCCCCGCGGCGCAAGGCGGCGAGGCCGCCTGGGCCGGTATCGGCGTGCTGGCGCCCGATTCGCTCTTGGCCCTGGTCAACCACTTCAAGGGTACCCAGGTGCTGAGCACGCCGGAACCGGCGGTGGCCGAGGACACCGAGGCGCCGCTCGATCTTCTCGACATCAAGGGTCAGGAGGTCGCCAAGCGGGCGCTGGAGATTGCCGCCGCGGGCGGCCACAACCTGCTGATGATCGGCCCACCCGGCGCCGGCAAGTCGATGCTGGCACAGCGCCTTCCGGGCCTGCTGCCGCCGCTCGATTCGGCCGAGATGCTGGAGGCGAGCATGATCGCCTCAGTGGCCGGCGCGCTGACCGGCGCCGAGCTGGTGCGCCGGCGGCCTTTTCGCAGCCCTCACTTCTCGGCCTCCGTCTCCGCCATGGTCGGCGGCGGGCCCAAGGCGCGCCCGGGCGAGGTCTCGCTGGCGCATTTGGGTGTGCTGTTTCTCGACGAGGTGCCCGAGTTCCAACGACCGGCCCTCGAAGCCCTGCGCCAGCCCCTGGAAAGCGGCGAGGTGACCGTCGCGCGCGCCAATGCGCACGTCACCTATCCGGCAAGGGTGCAGCTCATCGCCGCCATGAACCCTTGCCGCTGCGGCTGGCCAGACGACCCGGAGCGCATGTGCAACCGCAAGCCCCGCTGCATGACCGACTATCAGGGCAAGCTCTCCGGCCCGCTGCTCGACCGCATCGATCTGCATGTGGAAGTGCCGGCCCTGAGCGCCGCCGATCTTGCGCTACCGCCGCCAAGCGAAGGCTCTGAGGCGGTCGCGGCACGCGTGGCCAAGGCCCACGCCATCCAGCGTGCGCGCCTGAGTGAGGAGGGCGCCGACGAACGCATCCGCTCAAACGCCCAAGTGGACGGCGCCCTGCTTGAGCGCATCGCCACCCCCGACGACGCCGGGCGCGCCCTGCTCGCCCAAGCCGTCGACCGCATGCGTCTGTCCGCCCGCGGCTACCACCGGGTCCTCAAAGTGGCCCGCACGCTGGCCGACCTCGACGACAGCACCGGCATCACCCGCCCCCACATCGCCGAGGCGCTGAGCTACCGCCGCATTGCGCCACAGGGAGCAGGGTGAGGCAGGGAATCCAGCTGTGCCGATTGACCATCGCCGCCAACGCTGTGCTAAACAGCGCGCAGTGTGGCGCAAAGGAGCGGAGACGACATGACGACGGAAGCTAAGGCGCGGCTGATCGAGATCGTTGAGGAACGGTCGCTGATCACGGGCAAGGAGATGACGCTGACCTCGGGCGCCACCAGCCGCTTTTATTTCGACATGAAGCCGACGACCTTCGACGGCGAAGGCGCGACGATCATCGGCGATATGCTGCTCGACGCCATCGAGGGGCGTGAGGTCGATTACGTTGCGGGGCTGGAGATGGGGGCCTTGCCGGTGGTGATGGCGGCGACGCTGCGCGGGCGCGAGCGCGGGCGCAAGCTCGACGGTTTCTGCGTGCGCAAGGAGCCCAAGGGCCACGGCACCCGGCGACTGGTCGAGCGTGAGCTGGAGCCCGGTGCCAAGGTCGTCGTGGTCGAGGACGTGACGACGACCGGCGGCTCGGCCTTGAAAGCGGCCGAGGCCGTGCGCGAGGTCGGTGGCGAGGTCACCCTTGCCGTCACCGTGGTCGACCGTCTGGAAGGCGCCCGCGCCGAGCTCACCAAGCACGGCCTGGAGTTGATCGTGCTGATCGAGGCAAGCGATTTCGACACCAAGAGCTGAGCCCTTGCGAGCGTTCGCGTGGCTTCACACATTATGATGATGTTGATGCGCCTTCTCGCAGCTGTTCTCTTTTTCGCCGCCGGTACTGCCAGTGCAGCGGCGCCGGAGGGCTGGCCGGCCGGCGATCGCGAAGCGGTGACACGTATCGAGGCTTATCTCGAATCGATGACAACCGTGCGCGCGAACTTCCTGCAGGTGAATGCAGATGGCACGCTGGATAGCGGCATCATGTGGCTCTGGCGGCCGGGTCTCGCGCGCATCGAATATGCGCCGCCGACCGAGGTGTTGATGGTGGCCACCGGCACATGGCTGGTCTATTTCGATGCCGAGCTCGACCAGGTCAGCCATATTCCTGCAGATTCCGGCCCCTTCCGCTTTCTCCTCGACGAGGAAGTACGCTTCGGCGAGGGCGTCGAGCTGCGTGGGCTGGCGCGCGGCAGCGGCCTGCTCAAGCTGACGCTCGCCGATGCCGAGGACCCCGGCGCAGGCTCGGTCACCCTGGTCTTCGACGAGACACCCATGGCGCTGCGGCAATGGGAGGTGCGCGACGCCCAGGGTTTCCTCACCATCGTCACCTTGACCGATGCCATCACCGGCGAGACCTTCGACCGCGACTGGTTCTATTTTCCGGACAGCGCTCGCAGGCCCGATTTTCGCATCGGCCAGTTTCCCTAGAGCTCGTCAGGCTTAGATGGAATCGGTTTGATGGCCCAAGGTGGCTTTTCGGGCAGGAGCGGCGCGCCGGGC
>CAZKTK010000055.1:0-11497 GCA_964555535.1 uncultured Rhodospirillaceae bacterium | reverse complement strand
GGTTGACCATGTCGCCACGCTATTACTTCACAGTCAGCACCGGTCGCGCGGGCCAGGCCTCGCTCGCGGCCTTCCTCCGGCGCAACGTGCCCGGCTGCGATGCCGCCTTCGAGGAGCCCGCGGTAAGGCCGCTCCTGCCGCGCCCCTTGGGCCGCTACGAGCGCCGCTTTCGCCGCCGCTTCGTCGAGACTCACGAGCTGCTGGGCCGCGGCAAGGTGATCGGCGCCTTTGACGCCGGTGACGAGGCCTATCTCGGGGCCGCCGCCCGGCGCCGCCTGCGCTACATCCACCGCCGCCTCGCCCGCAGCGACAGCCACATCTATGTCGACGTCAGCAAGTTCTTCGCGCGCGGCCTGCATCGTGAAATTCTGCGCCGCGTCGATGCTGCCGGTCTGATCCGCCTTGTGCGCGACCCCATCGCCAACATGCGCAGCTATCTCAACCGTGACAAGACGTTCCGCCTCGACAACAGTGCGCCGGACGCGCCGCACAACATCCTCAGGCTTGATGCGGAACACCTCGACAAGGGCGAGCATTACCTCTGGGCCTGGTGCGAGATGTATCTGCGCTTCGATGCTCTGGTCGAGGAGTTCGCCATCCCACGCGCCGTCGAGATCCGCACGCCCGAGCTCAACGACGCGGCCCGCATGACCGCATACCTCGACGCTCTCGGCCTACCCCATGGCGAGGTCGTCACCCTTGCGCGACAGAACACGAACATCGCACAGGGTTATGGAGAGACCGCTCCCGATGCGGCCGACCTCGCCACCTTCGCCCGCTTTCTCGACAAGCTGCCCACAGATATCCGTGGTCGCATCCGCTATTTCAACAGCTATGACCCTGCCGCTGTCGCTTAAGCTTCTGCTGCCCGGCTATCGCGCCAAATGGCGCCGGCGCTATGCGGCGATGCTGTCCGAGATCGCCAAGCTGACGCCGCAACTGAGCTGCGGCGAGAGCGAGGGGACACCCTGGATTGACATCGCCGACGGGCCGCGGCTGCACGGCTTCTGGACCGAGCCGGAAAACCGAGACGTCCATCGCCTGCTCGCGCCGGAGGTGCCGATGCGGCATTTCCGCTTGATCAAAGATTGCATCAACCGCTACGTCTTTCCGCATATGCGGCCGGACCTCAAGCCCGAGGGCTACTTGCCCAAGCAACTGTTCGGCTTTCACGGTCAGCACAAGGACGCCATCGCCAACCTGCCCGACGATGCGGCGCGGGCCGAGCTGGCGGAAGCCTTCGCGCCACGCGCCGGAGAGGTGATCCTCGATTGTGGCGCCTTTCTCGGCTTCGGCGACATCCGCCTGGCCGCGGAGATCGGCGATGGCCAGATCTATGCGGTCGAGGCCGATCCCGACTGCTTTGCCCTGCTCGCGCGAAACATCGCCCACAACGGCATGAGCAACATCACGCCCATCCACCGCGGCATCTGGCGTGGCGAGGGCGAGTTCGACCTGCAGAGCGGCTTCGCCCAGGCCAACACGCTGGTCGCCGAGTTGCACCACGGCGAGGAGACGCGACGCGTGCGCACCGTCTCCGTCGACGCCCTCGTCGCCGAGCACGGCCTGTCGCGTCTCGACATGCTCAGCCTCACGCTCAACGGTGCGGAGATCGAAGCCCTGGAAGGCGCTGACGAGACCCTGGCCGGCCTTCGGCCGCGGGTTCGCCTCGCCGGCTGGTATGAGCGCGGTGGCCGCCGCATCGCCGATATCGCGCGTGAGATCCTCGAGCGCCACGGCTACCGCGTCTTCGTCGGCCCGCACGGCAATCTGATGGCCCTATGATCGGCCTCTTCGGGCATTACCGCAGCGACGCCGAGGCGCCGGTGACGTTGGCGGCGATGGCGGGCAGCGTGCGCGGGCTCGCCGTGCATGCGCCGGCGAGCGCGGGCTGCGCCATCGGCCGTGCCGCACATCGCCACGAGGCCAATCTGGGCATCGCCAATGGCGGCGACCTGAGCGTGCTCACTTTGGGAGAGGCGTCGCTGCCCGGCGGCGAGGAAGATCTTGCCACCGCCGTGCTGCGGCTAGCCGAGACCGGCGATCTTGATGGTCTGGCCGAGGCGAACGGCATGTTCTGCGCCGCGGTCTATGACGGCGCCCGGCACAGGCTCACGTTGGTCACCGACCATCTCGCGAGCTTCCCCATTCATCTCTGGCGAGGCGAAGGTGAGATCGTCTTTGCCGGCCAGATCTTCACGCTGATCGCCAACCCGGCGGTGCCCCGCCGCGCGGATCGGGCCGGACTGGCGCAGCTTTTCACCTTGCAGCGTACCATCGGGCGCACCACCTCGGTTGCCGAAGTTGAAGCTCTGCCGGCCGCCTGCATCTGGGAAATCGACCGCGAAGGACAGCGCGAGCGGGCCTATTGGCAGCTCGCCTGGCGCCGGCCCGATTTCGATGTTGCCGCGGGGGCGCGGCGCCTGGCGGGTGCCATGCGCAATGCGGTGGCGCGGCAAAGCCGGGGCAAGGCCGCGCTGCTGCTTTCGGGCGGGCTCGACAGTCGCATGGTGCTGGCGGCGGCGCCGCGCGGCAGCCTCGACTGCTGGACGACGGCGAGCTACGCCGACAATCCCGAGCTCGCGCTGGCCGAGCGTACCGCGGCGATGTTCGATGCCGCTCACCGTCCGCTAATCGTCGAGCCGGCCGACACCCTGGCGGCCCTTGAGATGACGGTTATCGAGTCGAACGGCCTTTATCCCGCCTCGACACCCATGTCGGCCTTTCTGCCCACCGTCGGCTCGGCCAGCGAGGCCGTGCTCACAGGTCACGGCCTCGACTATACGTTGCGCGGCTACTATCTGCCGGCACGCTTCCTCGAGGTCGCCGGGTCTCGCACGCGCTTGCCCTGGCTCAAGTCGCATCCCGCGCGGCCCCGCGGCGCCGACGTGCTGCGACATCTGCGCCAAGGCCCGCCGAGGGTTACCGTTGAGCGGATCGTCGTCGCCGGCGCCCGCGCGGACTGGTGGGCCGGCCTCGAGAGCGCCATGGAGGAAACCTTGGCGCCGTGGCTCGACTCGGACGAGCCCTACGACGCCTGGGATGCCTTCATCCTGCATGCCCTGAGCAAGCATTACGCGTTTACCGGCATGATGGCGGTGCGCGCCGTGGCCAACCTGAGGCTGCCGGCCTTCGACCGCGAGGTCTTCGACATCTATCTGCAAATGCCGCCCGCATGGCGCTGCAGCGGCCGCATGGCGCAGCTGGCCCTGCGCGAGCTGTCGCCGCAGGCAGCGCGTCTGGCAAACGCCAACACCCATTTCCGTGCAGACCTTTCGCCTTGGGCCGAGACCGCGGCGCTGCTCGGGCGCGGCGTCCTGCGCCGCCTCGGCCTGGCGCAACGCCAGGCTGCGCCGAGCGCACAGCATTCGACGAGCTCCTGGCAAAGCCTCGATGCGCTCTATCGCGACGACGTCGGCCATCGCGCGCGCTTCGGCGAGATCCGCGCCCGCCTGGACGGGCTCGGCTTCGGCGTGCTCGATACGGACGGCCTGGCAGCCTGCATCGACGAGCACCTGGACGGCCGCCGCAACCATACCAAGCTGTTGCGCCAGCTGTTGACCCACGACGCCTGGGTGCGCGAGTTCGCCATTGCCTGATCCCTTCGCCTATCGGCTGTCGCTGGCGCCGGAGGCCGAGGCCTTCCGACCCGAGATCCAGCATGCCTGCGACTTCCTCGACGGCGCCCATGGCCTGGTCCGCGACGGCGCGGCGGCGCGCGTGCTGCACTATGGTGCCGAGCCGCCGGCCGGCGCCCATGCGGTTCCTGCCGTGGTCTTTCCCCATCTGGTCAGGATCGATGCCGAGGGCCTGCACCCGGACCACGCGGCGCTCGACGCGGCGCTTGCCGACGGCACGCTGGAGAGCGACCCGCTCGGCCTCATCTTTCTCATGCTGTCGCGCCTCGAAGAGCGCGACGCACCCCACCACGACCGCATGGGCCGTGCCCGCTATACCGATGCGCTCGCCTGTCGCCTCGGCAAGGGCGGCGAGCCGCTGGTCGACCGCGCTGCCCGAGATTTGGCTCGGGCGCTGACCGGCCAGTTGCGTGACACCGCAACCGCGTACGAGGTGCTGGTGACGCACGACGTCGATCGTCTGCGCGGCTACCACCGCTGGTGGCAGCCGTTGCGCTACGCCGCGGGCGATGCGGTCAAGCGGCGCTCACCCGGCCTGGCGCTGCGGCGCCTGCAGGATGCCTATGTTGCCGGCCACCCCTGGCGTTCGGCACGCGCGCTGATGGACCTCAGCGAATCCCATGGCCTGCAAAGCCGCTTCTATTTCATGGGCCCCAGCAATCGCGCTTCGGACAGCCCCTATGCTGTCACCATGGTGCCGTTGCTGCGCGCCGTCGCCGCGGAGGTCGCTGCGCGCGGTCACGTAATCGGCTTCCATCCCGGCTTCGGCACCCAAACCGACCCGGCCCTTTGGCGCTCCCAGCGCGATGGCCTGGAGGCGATTCTCGACCGGCCGCTCGACGAGGGCCGGCAACACGGTCTGGGCTATGATGCCGCCGTCACGCCAGACATCTGGGACGGGGCGGGCATGCGGCTCGACAGCACGCTGGGTTATCCGGAATCGACCGGCTTCCGCGCCGGAACGACCCGCCGCTTCGCCGCCTACAGCCTGCGCGAGCGTCGCCGTCTAAGCGTGCAGCAGCTCTGCACGCCGGTGATGGATTTCGGGCTCTTTGATCGCAAGTATCGCAACCTCGACCACGATATGGCGATGGCCGAGGCCGAGCGCGCCGCCGCCTATTGCCGAGAGTTCGGCGGCACCCTGGTGCTGCTCAACCACGCCGGCCAGAGCGATGCTCGCATCTCCCGCTTCTTCGGCGAGCTGATGGCGGCGGTGGCATGAGCGAATTCACGCTTGCCGGCTACGCCGCACTGGTCAAGGCGCTGCTCGCGCGCGGCTACGAAGTGCGCGGCTTTGCCGATGCCGAGCCTGCCGCGCGCCACCTTATCCTGCGCCACGATATCGACGTCGACCTGGCGCCGGCCCTGGCTATGGCCGAGACCGAAGCCGAGATGGGCGTTGCCGCCACCTACTTCGTGATGCTGCGCAACCCCCTCTACAATCCCTTTGCCGAGCGCGAGCGGCTGGTGCGCCTGCGCGCCCTCGGCCACGAGGTGGGCCTGCACTTCGATGCCGCGCTGTATGACGATCTTGCGGCGGCGGCGGCGCGCGAGTGCCGCATGCTCGAGGACATTCTCGACGCCCCTGTCGAGATCATCAGCTTTCACCGCCCGGCAGCCGCTTTGCAGGGCGAGCCCGGCGGCCTCGCCGGGCGGCGCCACACCTACCAGCCGCGCCTGTTCCGCGACATGGGCTATTGCAGTGATTCGCGCGGCGCCTGGCATCACGGTCACCCGCTCGAGCACGAGGCGGTGGCGGCGGGGCGGGCGCTTCAGCTTCTCACACACCCGGTCTGGTGGGCGGCCGCGGGCACGGACGTGACGACGCGCATCGATAGCATTATAAATGCGCGCGCCGAAGCCTTTCGGGGTCACCTGGAAGGCCAGATCGAAACATATCGGAGACGTGAATGACCGGGGCCAAGCCGCGCGTCGGGGTGGTCGGCGTGGGCTATTGGGGCAAGAACCTGCTGCGCAATTTTCAGGCGCTGGGCGCGCTTGCCGGGCTCTGCGAGACCGATGCGGCGCTGCGGGCTGAGCGCGCCGCCGCCTATGCCGTGCCTGCGCATGCGAGCCTCGATGACATGCTGGCGGCGCCGGAAGTTGATGCCGTCGCCATCGCCACGCCTGCGGCGACCCATGGCGCGCTGGCGCGCCGGTCGCTCGCTGCCGGCAAGCATGTCTTCGTCGAGAAGCCGCTCTGCCTCGACCTCGCCGAGGCCGAGGCGCTCGACCGTCAGGCGCGCGAGCAGGGTCTTACCCTGATGGTCGGACATCTGTTGCTTTACCATCCGGCCTTCGTGGCGCTCCGTTCCGCGCTTGACGGGGGCAGGTTGGGGCCTTTGCGCTACATCTATTCGAATCGCGCCAGCCTCGGCAAGATTCGCCGCGAGGAGAACGCGCTGTGGTCGTTCGCACCGCATGACGTATCGATGATCCTTCAGCTCGCCGGTGTCATGCCGGAGCGCGTCACTTGTTCGGGCGGCGCCTGGCTCCACCCCCCCGTGGCCGACACCTCTCTCACGCACCTGACCTTTCCGGGCGGGCTGCAGGCGCACATTTTCGTTTCCTGGCTGCACCCCTACAAGGATCACAAGCTGGTGGTCATCGGCGAGGAGGCCATGGCGGTCTTTGACGACGTCGAGGCGGGCGCCGACAAGCTGCGGCTCTATCGCCATGTGGTGGGCTGGGATGGCGACATCCCGGCCGTCGACAAGGCCGAGGCCGAGCCGATCCCCTATGGCGACGAGGAGCCGCTGGCGCAGGAGTGCGCCCATTTCCTCGCCGCCATCAGCGACGGTACGCCGCCGCTCTCGAACGCCGCCGAGGGGAGGCGCGTGCTCGCCGTGCTCGCCGCCTGCGAGCGCGCCCTGACCAGCGGCACGGCGACGGCACCGGCATGAGCACTTTTGTGCATGCGAGCGCCGTGGTTGACGACGGCGCCGAAATCGGGCCCGACAGCAAGGTCTGGCATTTCTGCCACGTCATGCCCGGCGCGAGCATCGGGGCCCGCTGCGTGCTCGGCCAAAACGTGATGATCGGGCCCGGCGTGCGCGTCGGCGACGGCGTGAAGCTGCAGAACAACGTTTCGGTCTATGCCGGCGTGACGCTGGAGGACGACGTGTTCTGCGGCCCTTCCTGCGTCTTTACCAATGTGCTCACGCCGCGCGCCTTCGTCGAGCGCAAGGACGAGTTCCTGCCGACGCTGGTGCGCCGCGGCGCCACGATCGGCGCCAATGCTACGATCGTCTGCGGTGTGACCGTTGGCGCCTACGCCATGGTCGGCGCCGGCGCCGTGGTCACGCACGACGTGCCCGATCACGCTTTGGTGGTGGGCAATCCGGCGCAGCCGCTGGGCTGGGTCAGTCGCAGCGGCGAGCGCCTCGGCACCGACCTTGTCTGTCCGCGCACGGGCGAACGCTATTGCGAGACCGACAGCGGCCTGCGCCGTCTCGCCGACCAGGAGGCCCCATGAGCCAAGCCATTCCCTTTGCCGACCTCGGCGCGCAGTATCGCCGCCTCAAGGGTGATATCGATGCGCGCATGGCGGTCGTCATGGCGCACGGGCGTTTCATCAACGGCCCGGAGGTGGCCGAGTTCGAGACCGCGCTCGCGGGCTATGCGGGGGTGGCGCATGCGGTTGCCTGCGCCAGCGGCACCGATGCGCTCACCATCGCGCTGTTGGCGGCGGGCGTCGGGCCCGGAGACGCCGTTTTCGTCCCTGCCTTCACCTTCACCGCGACGGCGGAAGTGGTGCTGCTGCTCGGCGCCCGCCCGGTCTTCGTGGACGTCGACGAGGAGAGCTATCTGATCGACCCTGCCGACCTCGAACGCCGCGTTGCCGCCTGCCGCGAGCGCCCGCGCGCGGTCATCGCCGTCGACCTGTTCGGCCAGGCAGCCGATTATGCAGCGCTCTCGGCCATTGCCGCGGCGCACGACATGCTCTTGCTGGCGGACGCGGCGCAAAGCCTCGGCGGCGCTCTCGACAACCGCAATATCGGCGCCCTGGCTCCGGTGACCGCGACCAGCTTCTTCCCGGCCAAGCCGCTCGGCTGTTATGGCGACGGCGGTGCGCTGCTCACCGAGGACGGCGAGCGCGCGGCGCAGTATCGCTCGATCTGCGCCCACGGAAAGGGATCGGGGAAATACGACATCGTCCGCGTCGGACTCAACAGCCGGCTCGACACGTTGCAGGCGGCGGTGCTGCTCGCCAAGCTCCCCGTGCTCGACGATGAAGTGGCCGCGCGCGAGCGCATCGCCTTGCGCTATGACGCGGCCTTCGCCGATCGCCTCGGCCTGCCGGCGCGGTTCGCCGGACGCCGCAGCGCTTGGGCCCAGTACACCCTTCGCGTTGACGAGCGCGATGCAATGGCGGCGGCGTTGCGGGAGAACGGCATCCCGTCCGCAGTTTACTATCCCTTGCCCTTGCACCTGCAGCCGGCATATGCCGCCTATGGCGATGGGCCGGGCACCCTGCCCGTAAGCGAGGGCTTGAGCCGACGCGTCCTTAGCCTGCCCATTCACCCCTATCTCGACGAGGCAGCGGTAACGCGCATTTGTGACGGCGTTCTGGCGGCGCTGTGATCCATCTTTTCACCACCGATCGCAGCGGCCTCGAGCTGTTGCGCATGCTGCCGGCGGGCACCGAAGCCTCCGCGGTCATCGTGCCGAGCAACCGCTTTCACAGCCACAAGGTGCGTGCTCTCTGCGCCGCCTGCCCGGTGCCGCTGTGTATCCATCATCGCGGCGAGCGCCTGCCCGACGGCCTGCCGCCGGCCGATGCCGCAGTGAGCTGGCTCTACTCGCAGATCATCGATGCCGCGGACCTTGCGTGCTATCCGGGCGGCGTGCTCAACATGCATGGCGGGCGCATTCCGGAATATCGCGGCGCCAATGTGCTCAACTGGGCCGTGGCCAACGGCGAAGATAGCCTGGGTATCACCTGGCACGGTCTTGTCGAGGCAGTGGATGCCGGTCCGATCTATGCGGAATCGCAAGTGCCCATCGGTCCGGAAGACACTGCGTGGGACGTGCGCGGCGCCATGCTGCAAGAGGGCCTGCGCCTGTTTCCGGAAGCCTGGCAACGTTTTGTGGAGGGGGAGCCGCTGCGTCAGCCGGACCTCTCGGGGGGCCGCGTCTGGCCGCCGCGCCGGCCGAGCGACGGGCATATCGGCGAGGGCTGGCCCGAGGCGCGCCTACGCGCCATGCTGCGCGCCCAGTGTGCGCCTTGGCCTCCCGCCACGGTTGAGCACGACGGCAAGGCGGTGGCCGTGCGCGGCATCGTGGCGCGATCCGACATGCCCTACCGCTCGGCGGAAGGTCACATCCTCTACCTCGCGCCCGCAGACGAGGGCGAATGCTGATCGCCATCCACCAGCCCAACTACCTGCCCTGGCTGGGCTATTTCCACAAGATCGCACGGGCCGACCGTTTCATTTTTCTCGACGGCGCACAGTACTCCAAAGGCAGCTATAGCAATCGCGTGCGGATTCTCGACGGGGGCCGGCCCGGCTGGCTCACGCAGCCCGTGCGCCATGACTTCGGTCAGGCCATAGCGGCAGTCTCTTTTGCCGACGAGGATTGGCCGGACAAGCATCTGTCGCGGCTGCGCAACGCCTATGGCCGGGCGCCCGCCTTCGCCGAGGTCTGGCCGGTGCTCTCGGACATCTATCGGGCCATGCCACACGACTCCCTGGGGCTTGCGAACCGCCATCTGATCTGCGCCCTGGCCGGCCAGCTCGGATTGGAGACCGAGTTCGTGAGCGATGCCGATATCGCTGTCGGCGCGCTCGCCGGCGACGACAGATTGATCGCTCTGCTGCGGGCCTGCGGCGATGACGTCAGCTATCTTTCCGGTGCGGGTGGGCGCAAGTACCAGGACGAGGCGAAGTTCGCTGAGGCCCACATCCCTCTCGTCTATGCAGGCTATGAGCACCCGGCCTACGATCAGGGCGACGGGGAGTTCGTTGCCGGGCTCAGCATCGTTGATGCCCTGCTTCGCTTCGGCTGGGCGGAGACGGCGAGGCTCGTCGCGCCCTGACACCGCTGCGCGTCCTCTGCCTCGATATCGAGGGCGGCTACGGCGGATCCTCGCGCAGCCTCTTTGAAAGCCTGCGCCATATGGACCGCTCGGCCGTCGCTGCGGAGGTTTGGTGCGGCCGCGACGGCCCCATTCAGTCGCGCTACGAGGCGCTTGGCATCCCCTGCCGGGTGGCAGGCCCTTTGCCCCGCTACAGCGCGCTGCCGCGCCCCTCACGCAACCTGCTGGCGTTGGCCAGGGCGCAGCTCGCCATGTGGCGGGGCGCCGCCCTGTTCGATGCGCTCAAGGACGCGCCCGCGCGGTTTGACGTCATCCACCACAATCACGAATCATTGTGTCTCGTCGCGGCCCGGTTGCGGCGCCACTTGCCGCTGCCGCAGGTCATGCATCTGCGCACAAATGTCGCCGCCGGCCCCTTCGCTCGCTGGCAGGCGCGCACCATCGCGGGAGCCGTCGATGGTATCGTCTGCATCACGGAGAATGAGCGCGAGAGCTGGCTGCGGCACGGCCTGACCGGACCGGCTGCCACTGTCATCTACAACATCGCTGCTAGGCCGGAGGCGCCGGTACCGCCACATCCTAAGATTCCACAAGAATCCCGGTTTCGCGTCGCTTGCATCAGCAACTATGCCTGGGTGCGCGGTGTCGATCGCCTGGTCGAGGTCGCAGCTGCGCTGCGCCGATGGGGCCGCAATGACATTACCTTCATTATCGCTGGCGACATGCGAATGCGCGGCAGCCTGCCCGGCGAGCTTGGCCGCTTCGCCAACCTGAAGGACTACGCGGCAGCCCACGGCGTTGCCGACGCCTTCTGCTTTCTCGGTCATGTCGCTGAGCCTGAACGGGTCCTGAGCGGCTGCCATATCACGGCGCGACCCAGCCGAGAGGACAACCCCTGGGGTCGCGAGACAATCGAGTCCCTCGCCGCCGGCCGGCCCGTGGTGGCGACGGGGCGCTATGATCGCTTCGTCGAGGACGGCGTCACCGGACGCCTGCTGCCGGCCTACGATGCGGAGAGTTTCGCCGCGGCAATCCTCGACCTGGCCGACAATGACCCTTTGCGCGAGCGGCTCGCGGTGGCGGCCAGCCGACGCATCGCCGAGCTGTGCGACGGCCCGGCCCGTGCCAGCGATCTGCTAACTATCTGGCAGAACGTTGTGCGGTCTGCGGCTTCGCCGGATTGATGACCGAGCGCAGAATGTCGGGGTAGGTGACCGGCACCCCACCGGCTGCGGCCTGTGCCTCCGCGAGCAGTGCCGGCGCATCGAGCGTGGTCGCGATTACCCAGCTGTCAGCCTGAGGCATGGTCCCGTCGATCGCCTGCACGCCGGCGACCTCCCCGGTCTCGCCGTCGCCACGCAGTATGCCGACCGGGGTCAAGCGCTTGTCCAGCGCACAGAGCACGGCGATTTCGGTCAACTCATCGCAGCCGCACAAGACGATGCGGCGCGCGTCCTTCGCTTCAAGCTCGCCGTACAGCCTGTCGAAGCTCTGCCGTGCCTTGCGGAAGAACTTCAGGGAATCGCTGAAATATTCGGCCGCAAGTCGCGCCTTCTCGGAAAACCCCTTAGGTGTCAGATAGTAGCGATAACGCCGCGACGGCACCTGACGCACCTTGATCCAGCCCTTCTTCATGCAGCGCTTGATGTAGCTGTTGGTCATGCCCAGCGCGATGCCGAGCTCCTTCGACAGGTCACGCTGGTTGACCTCGGCCGAATCGTCGATGCGCTCCAGAATGTCGCGAATGATGGTGTCGTCGCGCGCTTGCCGGTCCATTTTCGCCCGTCTTACCGCGTGTTAGCTGAGCCTGAACGAATTC
>CAZKTK010000054.1:0-11598 GCA_964555535.1 uncultured Rhodospirillaceae bacterium | reverse complement strand
CGGTCGAGCCCAGCACGTTGCCGAAGCGCACGGTCATGAAGCGCGTGCCGCCCGCCGCTTCGCGATCCAAAGCCTGGCAATAGGCCTCGGCCAGGCGCTTTGTCGCGCCCATCACATTGCTCGGATTGACCGCCTTGTCCGTAGAGATCTGCACCATGGCCTTGGCGCCGTGTTCACGCGCCAAGTCGGCGACCTGTTGCGTACCTAGCACGTTGGTCAGCACCGCCTCACAGGCAAATGCCTCGGCAATTGGCACATGCTTGATGGCAGCGGCATGGAAAACCAGCTCCGGGCTCACGCGGGCGAACAGGGTGGCCAGCGCCACACGGTCGCGAACGTCGGCGAGCACCGCTTCGTAAGGCAGTTGAGGCCAGCCTTCGCCAAGCTCGGCGTCAATGCGGTAGAGGGCATATTCGCTGACATCGAGCACCACCAATGAGGCCGGCTCGAGTGCCGCAATCTGACGCGCCAGCTCGCCGCCAATGGTGCCGCCGGCGCCGGTCACCAGCACCCGCCTGCTCGCCACCAATGCCTTCATGGCGTTGCGGTCAAGGCGGGTCTGGGCACGGCCCAACAGATCCTCGATGGCAATCGGCCTGAGCGCCTTTTGCTTGCCCCCCTCGGCGTCGTCGAATTCGCTCATCGGGCGCACTCGCGCAAGTGTCATGCCGAGGGCGTCGGCGCGTTCCAGCAGTTCGCTGACGCGTCCACCTTCCAGCCGCTCCTCGGCCAACAGCAGGCGCCTGGGCCTCTGCCGCCGCCGGCGCAGCTCTTCCACCGCCTTTTCCAAGTCCGCGACCTGGCCAAGCACGGGAATGCCGTGGATACGTCGGTCAAGGCGCTCCGGCGCATCGTCGAGCATGCCGACAACGCGGTAGCGCTCCTCCGAGCGCCGCATGGCGCGCAGGAATGCCTCCGCCCGGTCGCCTGCGCCGACCAGCAGCACCGGCACCCGCGCGTCATAGCCCGGCTTGGCAAGCCCCACCAGATCGCCATCCTTGGCCAGGCGATAGAGAAAGCGAGGCCCACCCAGCATGGCCACCAGCAACAGCCAATTAATGACCAGGGTTGAACGCGGCATCAGTTCCAGGCGAGTCAGCAGGAACATGGCGAACAGGAAGACCAACACGGCCACCGTCACGGACTTCGTGATGGCGATGAGATCGTCTATCGAGGCGTAGCGCCACACACCTCGATAGAGACCCATGGCGGCAAAGGTCACCATGGCGATACCCGCGAATATGGCCGTCGCCCCGAGCAGGAACCCCTGGGTCTGGTCCCAAAAGGACTCGCCGATGCGCAAATAAAGCGCCAATACGAATGACAGCGCCGCCATGACCGTGTCATGGCCAAGCGCGAGCCAGGCCCGGCTGCCTCTGATTCCCGGCAGCCTCACGCGACCGGGCCCTCGTCGGCGACCTGCGCCAGATAGGCGCCGTAGCGCGTTCCGGCCAATTCGCTTGCCAGGGCCGCAAGGGCGCTCGCATCGATGAAGCCCCGGCGAAAGGCGATCTCTTCAACGCAGGCGATCTTGAGCCCTTGGCGCTGCTCCACAGCGCTGACGAAAGCCGAGGCTTCGAGCAGGCTTTCGTGAGTCCCGGTATCGAGCCAGGCGAAGCCCCGGCCGAGCCTGGTGACACTGAGCGCACCGGCCTCGAGATAGGCGCGATTGAGATCGCTGATCTCCAGCTCGCCCCGCGAAGACGGCGTCAGCTTGGCGGCAAGCTCCGGTGCCTGCGCGTCATAGGCGTAAAGGCCGGTCACGGCCCAGGGCGACTTTGGCGCGGCGGGCTTCTCGACGATATCGGTCGGCCGCCCCTCGCCATCGAGACTCACAACCCCATAGGCGGACGGATCGTCGACGCGATAGGCGAAGATGCGTGCGCCCTCTTGCAGGCTCGCCGCCTCGCCGAGCAGTTCGGTCAGGCCATGGCCGAAGAAAAGATTGTCGCCGAGTACCAGCATGCAGGGCTCCCCGGCCAGAAACTCCCGAGCGATAAGTAGCGCTTGGGCGATGCCTTCGGGCCGTTCCTGCATGGCGTAAGTGAGTTTCAGGCCCCACTGCGAACCGTCACCCAGCAGAGTGCGAAAGCTCGCCTGATCGTGCGGCGTGGTGATCAGCAGAATTTCGCGCAAACCCGCAAGCATCAGCGTCGACAGGGGATAATAGACCATGGGCTTGTCATAGACGGGCACGAGCTGCTTCGATACCACCCGTGTGATTGGATAAAGGCGGGTGCCCGACCCGCCGGCAAGCAGAACACCTTTCATGCATCCGCCCCCTGGTCACGGGCGAGGCCGAGGCGCGTGCCGTCATAGACGGCCTCACGCAGGGGTCGCCACCAATCTTCGTTCTCGAGATACCAGGCCACGGTCTTGGCGAGACCGCTTTCCAGGCTCTCACACGGGGACCAGTCCAGCTCATCGCGAATACGGCCGGCCGCAAGCGCGTATCGGCGGTCATGGCCTGGCCGATCCACGACATGGTCAATCAAGGCCGCATGCGGTGCCGCTGCCGCCGCCGCATCATCCAGGAGCCGGCATATCGTCTTCACGATAGCAATATTCTCCTGCTCGCATTCGGCACTGACATTGTATTTCCGCCCAGGCTCGCCACGCTCGAGAATGGCCACCAGGGCACTGGCATGATCCGTGACGTAAAGCCAGTCACGTATCTGGCGCCCGTCACCATAGACCGGCAGCGGCTCTCCGGCCAAGGCATTGAGAATGATCAGGGGGATCAGCTTTTCGGGAAATTGTCGCGGCCCATAATTGTTGGTGCAATTGCTCACCATCACCGGTAGGCCATAACTGCGCTGCCATGCCAGAGCCAAATGGTCGCCAGCCGCCTTCGAGGCCGCATAGGGTGAGCTCGGCGCATAGGCCGCCGACTCGTCGGCCTTGCTGCCCGGCGGCAGATCGCCATGCACCTCGTCGGTCGAGACCTGCAGGAAGCGAAAGCGCTCTCTTGCGCCTTCATCGAGCGATTGCCAATGCTCACGCGCGGCTTCCAGCATGACATAGGTGCCCGTGACATTGGTTTCGAGAAACGCACCGGGCGCATCAAGCGAGCGGTCGACATGGCTCTCCGCGGCAAGGTTGATGACCGCATCGGGCCGATGTGCCGCAAAGATGCCTGCCATCGCCGCCGCATCGCGGATATCCGCATGCACGAAGACGTAAGCCGGATCGTCTTCGACCGCAGCCAGCGAGCGCGGGTTGGCCGCGTAGGTCAGGGCATCGACGTTGACCACCTGATGCCCCGCCTCTTCGATCAGATGAAGGACGAGTGCCGAGCCGATGAAGCCACTGCCGCCTGTCACCAGGACCTTCATCGCACCGGTTCTCCAGCATAGACGAAAGGCGTTTCGAAGGCCGCCAATGCCGGCAACGCCAAGTCCTTGTCCGATAGCAGTGCATCGGCCGCAGCCACCGGCCAAACGATGCCAAGAGTGGGGTCGTCCCAGCGCAGCCCCGCTTCGTGGTCGGGCGCATAGAAGGCCGAGACCTTGTAGGTCACCCGCGTATCCGGCGCCAGGCTGCAAAAGCCATGGGCAAAGCCTTCGGGGACGAAGAGCTGCTCGCCATCTGCTGCGGACAGCTCGACGGCAACATGCTGTGCGAATGTCGGCGAGCCCCGGCGCAGGTCCAGGGCAACGTCAAGCACGCGTCCGCTGGCCACGCTTACCAGCTTCGCCTGGGCATGGGGTGGCAACTGAAAATGCAGCCCGCGTACCGTGCCCGGCGTTGGCGAGAGCGACAGGTTATCCTGCACGAAAGCCGTATCAATGCCGGCCTGCGCATAGCTGTCGCTGCGGTAGGTCTCGCTGAAACAACCGCGGCTGTCCCGAAACACCCGCGGCCTGATCAGCTTGACCGCCGGTATTGCTGTCGCTTCGACTTCCATAGTGGGCTGCCACCTCAGGACCGCAGAACCTGGCCGCCGGCATCACCGGTCAGCGCGCCATCAGCATAGACGATACGCCCGTTGACGATGGTGTGACAGATGCCCCGTGAGGGCATCACCATGCGCTTGCCGCCTGCCGGCAAATCATGGCGCCGTTCGCCGCGATTGGATGAGCCTATCGTGGCAGGGTCGTAGACGCAGATATCGGCGGCAAGGCCCGGTTTCAGCCGTCCGCGGCCGCTGATCCCGAACATATCCGCGGGGTCGGAGGTGAGGCGCCGCACCGCCTCCTCCGCCGTGATGGCCTGGCGCTCTCGCACCCAGGTGCCGAGCAGATATGTCGGATAGCCCGAATCGCACAGAATATCGAGATGGGCGCCACCGTCGCCAAGGCCGATGAGGATGCTGGGATCGTTGAGCAATTCCCGCATGCGATCGGGCCGGGTATTGAACGAGGCATAGGTGTATTCGCAGGCCAGATCGTCCGCCACCGCCACGTCGAGAAAGGCATCGACCTCGTCCTTGCCCCAGGCCCGCGCGATGTCGGCAACGCTTTGGCCTTCGAAGTGCTTGATTTCTTCCGTATGGGCCTCGTGCAGCACCAGACGGTTCCAGTTGATGACGGTTTGCGGCCGCTTCAGGTCCTCGCGGAAGCGATCACGGAAGCCCGCATCGGCATAGATCGCCCGCTGGCTCGCCTTCGAAGTATCCTCGAACACTTGCCCCCAGGACGGGAAGGCGGCAAAGGTGAAGGGATTGCGCATGTTGATGTCGCGGGTCAGCGGCAGGGGCGAAGTCTGTGGCCGGGCGCCCTTGGCGATCATCGGCGCGGCCCGGCGCAAGGTATCGCGCACCGCCTCCGGAATGTCGTCGCGGTCGAACAGCGCGATAAAGGTCACGGGGCGGCCGCTCTCTTCCAGCAGGAAGTCGAGCATGTCACATTGCTCGTCGTCGAGTACGCCGATCTGACGCGTCAGAGCGATCTCGATGGCGCCCTTGCCCATAACCTTCAGCACGTTGGCATAGGCCTTGAGCTCTGTGTGGCTGGCATTGCGGCAGGCCAACGGGCGGCCCTGGAAACCCACATGCTGGTTGAGAACGGTGCTGGAAAAGCCGAACGCCCCCGCCGTCATGGCCTCGGCAATGAGGTCGCGGATCTGTGTCGTTTCCTGCTCCGTTGCCGCGCGTTCCATCGAGTCGTCGCCCATGACGTAGTGGCGAAAGGGCGTCAGCGGCGCCAGGAAGGCAAGGTTCAGCGCGGGACCGCGGCGCGCGGCCGCGTCGAGATAGTCTGGAAAGCTCTCCCAGTCCCAGGTGATGCCTTCCTCAAGGACGTCGTAGGCGATGGCTTCCACATTGACGAGATCGCGCATGGCAATCTCGCGCGCACTCGGCAGGCAGGGCGCGATGCCGACGCCGCAATTGCCGAGCACCGCGCTGGTCACACCGTGCCAGGAGGAAGGCGTGATCGCATTGTCCCAGCAAATCTGTGCGTCGTAGTGGGTGTGCGGGTCGATGAAGCCCGGCGCGATCACGCAATCCGCCGCATCGATTACCGTGTCCGCGCCGCCGCTGATGCGGCCGATCTCGGCGATCCTGCCGTCCTTCACGGCAACATCGCCGCGCACGGCCGCAGCACCCGTACCATCTATCACGGTACCGTTCTTGATCAGCAGGTCGTAGGCCATATCGTCCTCGAAGTGGTGGCGGGGATAGGTTCCATCTCTGCCAATTCCCCTTGATAGACAGGGGAATAGCAGGGAATAGTGTCACCTGAACAGAGTATCATCACCGGAGAGCGGCAGGCCATGCACCGCAGCACGAGAGTTTTGGTGACCGGCGGAGCGGGCTTTCTCGGCTCGCACCTCTGCGAACGCCTGTTGCGCGAGAACAATGAAGTTATTTGTGTCGATAATTACTTTACCGGCACGAGAAAAAACATTGCGCACTTACTGAAGAATCCGAACTTCGAAGTCCTGCGGCACGACATAACCTTCCCCCTCTACGTCGAAGTTGACGAAATATACAATCTGGCCTGCCCCGCCTCGCCCATTCACTATCAGTTCGACCCCGTTCAGACGACCAAGGTCAGCGTTCACGGCGCCATCAACATGCTCGGCCTCGCCAAACGCGTGAAGGCCCGCATCCTGCAAGCCTCGACAAGCGAGGTCTATGGCGATCCCGACGTCCACCCCCAGCGCGAGGACTATTTGGGAAACGTCAACCCGCTCGGCCCCCGCGCCTGCTACGACGAAGGCAAGCGCTGCGCCGAGACCCTGTTCATGGACTATCGCCGCCAGCACGGCCTCGGCATCAAGATAGCGCGCATCTTCAACACCTACGGCCCGCGCATGCACCCCAATGACGGCCGCGTGATCTCGGAATTCGTGGTGCGCGCCCTGGAAGGCACGCCAATCACCATTTTCGGCGATGGCAGCCAAAGCCGCTCGTTCTGCTATGTCGACGATCTTGTCGAGGGATTGATCATGCTGATGGCATCCGATGACGAGGTCACGGGCCCGATCAATCTCGGCAACCCCGTAGAGCTGACCGTGGACGAACTTGCCAAAACCATTGTTGCCATGACCGGCTCGAAGTCCGAGATCGTCTATGGCCCTTTGCCCGATGACGATCCCAAGCGCCGTCAGCCTGACATCTCCAAGGCGGAGAGCGTGCTGGATTGGCGTCCGCGTATCGCCTTCGAAGACGGACTTGAGCGAACCATCGCCTATTTTTCCGGGCTCGCAACCGACACGCCCCAGGGCACCCCGGGATCGCAATATCGCGGAGGCAAGGTCGCAGATGCAACGAAATGAGGGGGCGGGCGATGCTGATGCCGGCGCCTTCCCTACGGCGTCCGTAGCCCTCCTGGCAGCCGCATTGCTTGGCGTTGCCGTTGCGGTGCGCAGCGCCTATGCGTTGAACCATGACGTGGCGGGATTTCTGTATATCGCCGACCTGTTGCTCGATGGCGGGACCCTGTACACGGATTTCATCGATCACAACATGCCGCTCGCGACGCAGATTCTGTACCCCGTCATATGGCTTCGCGACTTGGGTGCATTGCCGATTGCATGGGCGCTGACGAGCTTCGTTCTGGTGCTTGCGGCGGTTTCATGGGGCATCTGCCTAAGCGTTCTGAGACACCTCGACCCGCGCCCGAAAGCCGCCTTGTGGACCACCGCCGTCTTGCTGCTCGGATTTGGCGTGTTGCCCGCCTATTCCTTTGGCCAGCGCGAGCACCTGTTCACGATCCTGATCGCGCCCTACCTGTTTGTCTTACTGACGCGCGCGGCCAACACGTCGCTACCGGCATGGATCGCCGTCGTCGCCGGCATATTGGCCGGCGTTGGCGTCGGCTTGAAACCGTTCTTCATCGTCCTGCCGATGGCGTTCGAGTTGGTATTGCTGGCGCGCCGACGAAACCTGGCCGGGTTGTTTCGCGCCGAGACAATCGCGGGGGCGATGACCGTTGCCGCATTGGCTGCCTATGTGGTGCTTGCTCATCCTCGCTGGCTGTTCGAGGTGGCGCCGCGCACGCTTGAGACCTATGCGGGCTACAACAATCCCGGCACGCTCGCGATTATGCTTGCCATATTCTTGATGCCGTTGGTTCTGGTCTGGCGTCGCCATGGCGAAGAACGCGGTTCGCTTGCCACGGCTCACCCGTTTCTCGTAGCGGGCACCCTCGGCGGTGCGGTCGTCTATGCCGTTCAGGGAAAGGGCTGGCTCTACCACGCCTATCCCATGACATTCTTCACCTATCTCCTGATCTGCGCCGCCGTGGCGAGGCATGGCCTCGGCTCGCCCCTCAGCGGGCGCCCCCGCGTAGGTCTGGCCCTGGTGCTGTTGGTGCTGCTCGAGCTACTGCATTTTCGCGGTGCCGACACCGAGCTTCTCGCCGAGTTTCGGGCGGAGCTTCGCAAGACCGACGGTCGCTTCCTGGTGTTGTCGTCCAATGTCTTCCCGGGCTTCCCGTCCGCGATACTCGAGGACCGCCGCATGGCCTCGCGATTTCCAAGCTTGGTCTTTCTGCCCGCTATCGTCGATGCTGGCGGTGATGTCGATTCGGCATTGGAAAGCTATCTCCGAGATAGCGTCAGCGAAGACCTGCTGAGCCACGCGCCGACCGTCGTCTTCGTTCCGAACGGCAGCGCCTCGACGCAGAGTCTTCCGGACGACTTCGATATTCTCGCCTGGTTTCGGCGCGACCCGGCCTTTGAGGCTGCCTGGTCGCCGTACCGCCTATCCGGCCAGATCAAGAGCTTCGACGTCTATCGTCGCGAGGCTGAAGAACCAATCGAGCCAGAATCGTGAGATAGCCGGGTCCGTAGGCGAAAGCTGCGCTTTGGCCGGCCAGCACGGCGGTTACCGCCGGCAGGTGGTAGGAGGGTATGCCCGGCTCGGCATGGTGGGCGGCATGCTCGGAGAAACCCCAGGCTCCGAATATCAACGCTGTCAGCCAATTGCAGTGCAGGGTGCGATTGGCCGCCTCGCCCTCGTATGGATCGGCGTCCGGGACCAAGCGACGGTGCTCCGCGATACCGCGCAGCGTCGCAGCCAGCACCGTGACCATGCCCACCCCGATGACATAGGCAAAAATATAGACAGTGACGCCATGCACCAAAGCCGTCGCCGGATCGCGACCGAAGGACAGGCTGGCGACCACGAGCAATACCAACAAGAGCGAATGCGCCGCAGCGAGCCGCAACAAGAACGCCGGCAGCGGCAGTCGCTCCTTGCTCCGCGTGACAGGTGCCTGGGCCGAGCGCTCGTCATTCTGATGGAGAAAGGCTCGCACGGCCACCAGCAGGAACAGCACGGACAGGAGAAGCCGCAGCGCATCGGCACCGCGAATTGACACCCGATAGGCAGCTTTCGGATCTTCCGCGCTGCCCAGATTCCGGTGGTGCAGCCAATGGCGATGAGCCTAACTGCGGGTATCGGCAAGCAGCAGAGGCCCGATCACCCATCCACCGAGAAAGGCATTGAGGGCACGACGGCGAAACACCAGCAAATGAGCCGACTCGTGCAGGAGGTTAAGAATACCATTCATTAGCAAGCCGAACACCACGACCCACCCCACAGTTACCCACCCGACAGGCAGCGCCGTCGCCAGAAGGAGCGGGCTCAGCGCGAGAGCAAGATGTGCGACCACAACGAGTGCTGAAAGGAGATCGGGGCGGCGGGTCAGCTCCGGAAAATCGGCATTGCCCATAGTGACATTGTCCCTGACTCAAGGCTTCATCGAGGAGAAATTCATTATGCTGGCGCCGTCCGGCCGCAGCAGCTCAAAAGCCGCCATCGGCGCGGCCGCTGCCAGGTAGGAGTACCAGGCAAGTCCGCTTCGCCGGATCGGCTGTCCGAGCCTGCCGAACCGGGCGGCCAGAGAAACCGCATAGCCCGCCGGATTGAATGCCGGACGCGCTACGGTATCGACAAATCCGGACCGTGTCAGACAACGGACCAAGCCTGTTTCGGAAAACACCACAGTGTGGCGCGGAGCGTGGAAGCCAGACCACTTGACGCCGAACCACCTTTGCTCCACCCCGCCGGCACGGGGTGTCTGGCCGAAAAGAAGCCCCCCGGACCGCATCTTGCGCAATACCACATGCAAGGTTTCCGCGGGATCGGGCAGGTGCTCGATGACATGGTTCATCGTCACCACCGCAACGGAGTCATCGGCAAGGTTCGCATCAAGAGAATCGGGAGGTCCACGAACGATGGTCAGCGGCCCCTCACGCGCAACATGAACGCTGTCCGCCAGTTCATATCCCACCAGCTCATGATCGCTTGCGGGCCGGCTCGCCAAGAGCTGCAGAAAACGGCCCGATCCACAGCCGAAATCGAGCAGGCTGCCATCCCGCTCCCGCAGCGCGGCCACCAGCGGCCGTGCACGCGCCGCGTCGCGCAGCTTTTGCAGAAGTCCTGCTGCGCTCCCCGCGTGATAGGACGGCGGGTAGGCAGCCCCCAACGCCGCAATGCTCGGCATGGGAACCTGGGTATGAGAGCCACAATCCTCGCAAATTGCGTAATCGGCGCGGCCCAGGCCGTACTCCTCGTCATCGACGCTTTGCATCGTACCGAGACGACCGCGGCAGGCGCGACAATACGCCATCTCGCCCGCTGCAACGCCATCCGGCGTTGTCGCATCAGCTTTCTGAATAGCCACCATGCCAAGCTCGATAAAGTGCGCGGTCCCAATCCAGGCTGGTATTCAGCTGGCGACAAGTCAAGGCCTCGTCGCGAGAGATGCGACAAGCGACCGGCAACAAGCGGCTTCCGATGCCCTTATCGGCGAAAGATGTTGTAGCGAAGGATGCAATAGACGGCACGAACCGCGTCCTTCCAGCCGATCTTCTTGCCTTCTTCGTAGGTGCGCCCGTGATAGCCGATGCCCACTTCGTAAATGCGCGGCGCCGGCTTCAGATGAGCGATTTTCGCTGTTATTTCAGGCTCGATGCCAAAACGCTCTTCGCGCAGGCCTATGCGGGCAACAACCGTGCGCCGGAAGACCTTGTAGCAACACTCCATGTCCGTGAGGTTGAGATCCGTCAGGATATTCGACAGCGTGGTAAGTATCTTGTTCGCCAAGGAATGCCAGAAATACAGCACCCTCGCCGCTTGCAAGGCGCGAAAACGGGAGCCGTACACCACGTCCGCCCGACCGCTCAGGATCGGCTGAAGCAAAGAGGGGTAGCTGGCCGGATCGTATTCGAGATCCGCATCCTGGATTAGTACGATATCGCCTTTCGCGGCGGCGAAGCCGGTACGCAGGGCTGCCCCCTTGCCACGATTCTGCGGCAGCACCTCGGCACGCACAGTATCGTATTCACCGGCCAGTGCCGTGGCAACCGCGGCCGAACCGTCGGTCGAACCATCGTCAACGACAATCACATCAAGTGCCAAACCCATCGTATTCGCTGCAAGAACGCGTTCGACGACATGTCTGAGCGTCGTCTTCTCGTTATAGCAAGGGACAATCACCGAGAGGCTGGTTGGCTCGTCACTATGGTAGGGGGAGCGGTGCGGCGCCACTGCTTCCGACGCTCCCGTCTTGCTCGGCGAATCCGTCATGAAAGATGCGCCGGGCCGTATCGGCCCTTGTTGGCAATTATGGGATACATGCCTGCCTCGCCACCGCTCCGGTGTTATCCGTATTCGCTACCGCCAATCGTCTGTCGATGACGAGAGCGCGCCGCCTCGGCAGGAAAGTGGTGGTGGGCGCAGTCTCCTGCGAACCCGTCTCCGCCATTTTTCCCTGATAATCAGGGTAAGAACAGCGAATATTTCCAAATTTGGCGGCAACAGGGCCTCGTGGGTGCCTGCACCCGCATGAAATCCTGTGGAAAATTTAGTGAACTCCCTGCGCCGCGAACCAGGCAATGTTTTCGCTGGAACAGGGATTGGGATTCGTGAAACAGGCAACACATGAATTCAACTACGGAAGCGCCTCCAGATGCTCCCGTTGGAGATATAAATCGCGTTCGCTGGTCGCCTTCATCATAAAGGCTTGGAGCCCTTTAGGATGAGCTGGAGCGCGCCGCTCTTGATGCGTTGAAGGCGTTTCTCCTCGATAAGCACCGTGTCGTCGATGCACTGACGATGGAAGGGCAGTCGGCGCGCATGGCAAATGGGCTGGCCGCCGACGGTACAGCGGGTGGGTGGTGGGCCCGGCAGGACTCGAACCT